>CAZHOZ010000023.1:7138-10387 GCA_964533895.1 uncultured Candidatus Saccharibacteria bacterium
CGCATGGTCTGCAGTTTGTAGCACATAAACAAGCGGTTGTCCTTGCCGACGCGCTGTTGGCGAAAGAATGGCGCGTAGCCATTCACCAGCATAATCAGGCAGGCGCACAGTGTGATAATCGCTAAGATTGCCGGTGTTAGCAAAATGGTGATTAGCCAAGTGATGGCGTATTGCTGGCGGTTCATGGTACTCCTGGGGGTTGTAACGGTAGGTACAGAGAAAATTCATATTAACATAAATATAGAACTATGTCAAAGTATTGAGGCGCAATGTTTGCATTTACGTTTAGGCAAGTGGTATACTCCACCTGAATCTGTGGGTTATAAAAATTAAGCAAAAAAGTGGGTAATATATGTCAACCAACAATCAAAACGATGCAAAATTACTGCAACTAGCCAGTCAGCTGAAGGCCGCTGAGGAGAACATGCGCCGGATTCATGAGCAGCTTGAGGCTATGGGCATTAAGCCTGACGAACTGCCGGAAGCTCCAGCTACTTCGGTTCGTTCGACGGCAGCTGCTTCTGATGCGCATGTCGGTGGCAAGGTTATCGAAGGAATTTTCGATGGCCAAAATATGGTAGGCCCGAATGAAAAGACCTATCCGGTACCCGCCAACTACGCTTCAAAGTCGAAGTTGGTTGAGGGAGATATTCTCAAACTGACTATTTCTGAGGACGGCAGCTTTATTTATAAGCAAATTGGCCCGATAGAACGCAAAAAACTCATAGGGACTGTGACTCTACAGGATGGCACGTATATGGTTGAGGCCGGCGGAAAGCTTTATCATGTGCTATTTGCTAGTGTGACTTACTTCAAGGCCCAGCCTGGTGATGAAGTCACCGTGGTTATTCCGGCTGATCGACCTGCTTCCTGGGCAGCAATTGAAGCTGTAATTGGTTAATTATTCTCTAATCTAGCTAGTGCGGGTTGAATTACCACGCTATAATAGTAAGTAACTTTGGAGTTATTACTAAGGAGGGGATTTGAGTCGTTCTGCGCTCTATCGTGAATATCGACCGGCAGACCTTGCTGACGTTGTGGGGCAGGAGCATGTCACGTGTTTGCTGGAGGCGGCGTTAACACAACAAAAGCTAAGTCATGCCTATCTCTTTACTGGTCCACGAGGTACTGGAAAAACTAGCGTAGCACGAATTTTAGCGCGGCGTATCAATGAATTACCGCCGGAGGTCAGCCTGGAGTCAGAACTTGATATTATTGAAATTGATGCAGCCTCAAATCGGGGTATTGATGAAATTCGTTCGCTGCGAGAAAGAATTGCGACTGCACCAACTCGATTGCGATACAAAGTTTTTATAATCGACGAGGCCCATATGCTGACTCGCGAGGCATTTAACGCACTGTTGAAGACGCTTGAGGAACCACCAGCTCATGCGGTATTTATTCTAGCAACAACCGAAGTCCACAAGCTGCCTGATACAGTTATAAGCCGCACTCAACGCTATGACTTTCGGCCTGTGCAGCCGGCTGGGATGTTGAATCATCTGCAAACCGTTTCCCAAGCCGAATCTATGCAAGTAGATGAAGACGCTTTGATGCTTATCGCCGAGTTATCAGGGGGAGGCTTTCGCGATGCGCTGAGTTTATTAGACCAGTTGGGCAGTGCGCAAAATCATGTTACGCGCAAGCTCGTTGCTGAAGTAGCTGGTATTGGTGATGAGGCTGCCGTGCAAAAACTTATACTTACTGCTGGTCAGGGTAGGTTGCCTGAAGCGCTCGAGCTTTTGGCAGCCTTGTGGAGTAGCGGAGCTGAGCCGACCCTCTTAACTGAACATGTGCTTTTGGCCGCGCGCAAACAGTTTTTGCAAAGTGATGCGCAAACGGATTTATCACAATCACAGTTGGCGCGAGTACTCGAGGAATTTGGGCAGGCAGCTCGTGAGTTAAAGACTGCCCCTATTCCAACGCTCCCGTTGGAGCTTGCTGCTTGGCGATTGTCATTACCCGCAACCAACGCAGAATCCAGTCCGGCTACACGACCGGCAGCCATGGTTGCCCCTAAAACTGTTACTGCTGAATCTCGAAAAACCAAAAACAAGAGTTTACCTGATGAAGTCTTGGGGGCCCAAAAGGTTACCGCTAAGGCTCTCTCGCTGATCAAATCAAAAAATAACTCGCTCTATGCCGTATTGCGTTCGGGGGACCCCACCTTGCAAGGCGATAAGCTAGTGGTACGTTGTCGTTTTCGTTTTCACAAAGAACGTATTGAAGAATCAAAAAATCAGCAGTTTATTGAGGCAGTTTTTTCGAAAGTCGCAAATCGTCAAATTGAGATGATTGTGCAACATGCTGCTGATGAGCCGGCAGTCGTAAGTGCGCAGCCAGAAGAAGAGTTGGTTGCTAGCGCTTTGGAAATCTTAGGCGGCGAAATGGTGCAGGAATAAATTATGGCAAAACGTGATCTGCAGCCATCAATCCCGACTGAAGATGAGTTAGCTAAGCTTTCGCCACCGCACAGCATTCAGGCTGAGCGCTCATTACTCGGCACAATCCTTCTTGATGCAGATTCACTTATTAAGGTAGCTGACATAGTGGCGGCCGACGATTTTTATGATCGTCGCAATGGCATTATTTACGAAACTGTCGTCAAGCTTTACGAAAAACGTCGACCAATTGATTTGGTTACTCTGTCTGAAGATTTGAAATCGCGCAAAGAGTTAGAAAATATTGGTGGCATGACCTACCTAACAGAACTTGCCGGGAGTGAAGCAACCACAGCACACGCTGCAGAGTATGCCCGAATTGTTGCCGGTAAAGCGACGCTACGGCGGCTAGATGTTGCTGGACACGCTATTTCTGGTTTGGCGCATGATGAAACACGCGAGCTCGAGGGGTTGCTCGATGAGGCCGAACAGGCGCTCTTTTCTGTAAGTCAAAAACATCTCAAACAAAATTTCATTTCCATTAAAGACGTATTAGCCGATAGTTTTGATCGGCTTGATGCACTCCATAAGGATAAAAAACAGCTACGTGGGGTGCCGACTGGGTTTAAGGAGATGGATCGGCTCCTAGCTGGATTGCAGCGCTCAGATCTTATTATTTTAGCGGCTCGTCCTAGTATGGGGAAGACAAGTTTTGTGATGAACATTGCTGCCCACGTAGCAATTAAAGAAGGCATTCCGGTGGGAATCTTCTCTTTAGAAATGAGTAAAGAGCAATTAATTGATCGGTTGCTGGCTTCAGAGTCAGGTATTGATTCCTGGAAGCTGCGTACAGGAAATTTGGAGGATA
>CAZHOZ010000024.1:0-10308 GCA_964533895.1 uncultured Candidatus Saccharibacteria bacterium
CGGCGCATCAAGCGCTTCAGCTCGCCAAAGCCTTTTCGCATCTGAAAAGTACCGGGCTGAAAGGCTAGCTTAACATCACGGTGATCCTCCAAATATTCAGCCAATTCGGCATGTATATTCCAACCTGCTTCACCAAGTGAGCTTAAATAGATCCATTTTGGTGTATCCTCGGCCGGAATACGCGGCCACTTGTATTGATATGTCTCATGCTTAATGAGGATTGTCCGATCTGAGTTGTACCACAAAACATAATGAAAATTACTGGTCTTCGACGCATGTACGTCGACATATTGGGTTTGGACCTTATTTTGCTTCAAGCTTTCGAGCATTTTGCGACCAATATCATCGTCACCCATGTTGGTATAAAGTGACGACTTCAGCCCCAACCGCGCCAAACTAACCGCTGCATTTGGACTATTGCCAACACCGTGCACTGTAACAGCATAATCAAATGGCACCTTCGATCCATAAGTCATGCACAAAAGAGGGTGTTTGTCTTTAGTGTCCTTGTCTATCTCGGCTTCGGCCGGCAAAAGTCGGATAAAAGCGTCGGAAACAATATCGCCTACCGATAAAACGTCAATTCGATGTGTCATTTAATTTTCTCCTTTTTCATGAAAAACACTTATGTCTACTTTCATTATATCCACATCGGTATTAGAAAGAATACCAATCCGAGCCCCCAAGTACGAAATTACCGAAGTAGCATTAGCCGCGGCAAAACTCATCGCCTGCTGCATGGTTTTGCCTTGGATAATCGCTGCGATTAAGCCCGAACCATAGGCATAACCAGCACCACTACGATCTACCACAGCCGCTTTCTTGTAAATACCACTGGAATACACATAGCTCCCATCCAAAACTGTCGCACCATTTTGGGAGTCGGTAATAACTACAGTATGCAACCCCTCGCCACGTGCCACAACTAACATCGTATCAATCGACTCGACCTCGAACAAACCCTCGGCTTCGCGTCGATTCATAATTACCACATCCACCTGCCGTAAAATATTTACAAGACGTTTTGGCTTAGCAAGCTCTAATGGACCGGGATTTACCGCTACCCGAACATCATGCGCTTGGGCCCACTTTACCAGACGATTCAATACAGTAAGATCACCACCGAGAGATGTGATATAGAGCCACTTGGTGGTAATTTTTGTGAGGTCAAAATCCTTTGCATTATACTCATAACCGGCACCACGATGCACAAACATCGTATCTTCACCATTTGGACCCTTTAATACCAATGACAAGCCTGTTTGATGGCTTTTATCGCTTACCAGCAGCGAGGTGATGCATTCCTTTTCTAAAACCGCTTCGGTTTCTTTACCCGAACCATCTACGCCAACTTTCGCCATACAAGCAGCTTTTAGTCCAGTGCGAGCAAACGTCACCGCAGCATTTGGTGCTCCTCCCCCTATATCAGAGGCAATATCTGGCATATCAATTTTTGTGTTAGCCGGGATAACAATTATCGGCTCTCCATTCGAGTCAAAGGCGGCAAAATCTTTTGAAATCAAATATACATCTCGGGTAGCGGTGCCTACCACCACGACATCAAATTTTTTCATTTTTTGTTCTTTCGTTTGATTGCTCGTTTGGCCGCCTTGGCTATGTGTTTTGCCGTTAGTCCGTAATGTTCCCATAGCTCAGATACTGTGCCCGACTGCCCAAACGTATCCTGGACGCCAATGCACTCGAGCGGAGTTGGAGCCTGCGCGCCCAGCAGCTCGGCCACGACCCCACCCAATCCACCTACTACCTGTGCTTCTTCAATAGTTACTACCGCACCAGTATGGCGCACGCTAGCTAGAATTGTGTCGGCATCGAGTGGCTTGATGGTTGGGCAATTAATAACGGTTACCTCAATTCCATCTTTGGCTAGCAACTCAGCAGCCTTCAAAACCTCATAAGCCAGTGGTCCGGCAACAATCAATGTCGCATCTTCACCTTTACGCCACTCGTAGGCTCGGCCGATTTGAAAAGACGAATCTGGGGTTGTAACCACGGGTGTCTTTTCACGTGCCAAACGCAAATAAGCTGGCTTGCGAGCCTGCGCCAAGGCGAGCGTAGCTTTGCGCGCCTCGTGCACGTCACACGGTACTACCACGCACATATTCGGCAGCGCGCGCATCATCGCAATGTCTTCAAGCATTTGATGTGTCCCACCATCTGGTCCAACCGAGATGCCCGCATGCGAGCCCACGACCACGACTGGCTGCTCATTCATACAGATTGCGACACGAATTTGATCATAATTCCGTCCGGGCGAAAAGGCCGCGTAGGAGCTCACAAACGGTGTTTTGCCAACAGCTGCTAGTCCAGCTCCAACTGCCGCCATATTCTGCTCAGTAATACCAACTTCCACGAATCGTTCAGGATATTTCTTCATAAACGACTCCATTTGAGTAGACTCCGTCAGATCGGCACACAAAGCAACAACACGCTTATCTTGATCACCGGCAAATACCAGCCCTTCACCAAACCCCTTGCGATTCGGTATGTGCTCGATAGTATCAGTGAAGAGCTGGTGTGATAAATCACGACTATATTTACTCATGCTCGCTCCGTATCCTACCACGTAAAGTCCGTAGTTCTTTTAAGGCAACTTTAGCTTGCTCGTCTTTCGATGGATCACCGGCAACATCTTTAGTACCCGGCGGCATACCGTGCCAGACCGGCTCGTTTTCCATATAATCAACCCCTTTGCCCGGAATGGTGTGGGCGATTATCACCGTCGGACGCTCATAAATCGCCTGGGCGTGTTCACAAGCTGCGACCACCTGTTCAATATTATGCCCATCAACCTCAATCACATGCCAGCCAAACGCCTGCCACTTCATCGCCAGAGGTTCTAGTGGCATCACTTGCTCGGTAAAGCCGTCAATCTGAATATTATTTCGATCCACAATTACCGTCAGATTATTAAGATGCTTAGCCGATGCAAACATCACTGCCTCCCAAATAATCCCTTCGTTCAACTCGCCATCGCCAGTCAAGCAATATACGCGCTGCTTGGTGCCATTCATTTTAAAGCCAAGCGCCATACCAGCCGCTTGTGGCAAACCGATCCCTAGTGGGCCCGAAGTATTCTCCACTCCGGGAAGACGGGTGCGCTCCGGATGCCCCTGCAAACGAGTACCAAACTTACGCAGCGTCTTCAGCTCAGACTTCGGGAAATAACCAACCTCCGCCATTGTGGCATACAAAACTGGTGCAATATGCCCATTAGAAAGTACTACCCGATCTCGATCTGGCCAGTCTGGGCGCTTCGGGTCATATTTAACCACTTCAAAAAACAAGGCCGTAAACACATCCGCCATACCAAGCGGTCCGGCTGAATGCCCCGAACCCGCCTCTACAAGCATTTTAATAATTTCCTGCCGAATAGTATTTGCCTTGAGCTCCAAAGATTTTACAGAATTACGCATTAATTCAAAGCCTCCATAATTTCGTGATAGCGCGTTAGGACACTCTCAGCCGTAAACAAATAGCTGTTGGTATTCACTAGGTCAAATCTAGCCGATGCGATCTTCTTGAGCGTTTCGGCCGCTACCCCGCCATCGAGACCGATTTCACCACCAAAACCCTGATTGCGCAATTCGCCCGCTCGATTGAGAATTACAGGTTGCATTTTTTGTCCGGCAAAACCAGCCGGATAGGCCATCAATAGAACGTAGTCAACTTGCTCAATAAGACTCCGCACCGTACGCAATTCTGTCTCTGGGTTAATGGCCACCCCCGCTCGAATACCATTAGCCTTAATCTTTTCGATTGCCTCACTCACAGCCTCGGCTCCTTCAAACTGCACGATAATCGTGTAGGGACGCAATTTTACGCTCGGCATCACGTACTCTTGCGGACGTTTCACCATCAGATGAATATCGACTTTTAGACCGGCCGGTGGTTCCAATTCCTGTGGCTGGACAGTGCGATTATCGATCAGCTCGCCATCAATGATATCCAGTTGAGCGCGATCAGTTAGTTGGCGCACAGTTTGCAGCTTACGCCTGCATTCACTGGCACTCGACTCCAATATTGCCGGAACTACCTTGGTCACGAAGCCTTATCTTCCAATTCTGCTATCTGCTCGATACGCCTGGAGTGTCGCTCTTCGCCGGAAAAAGGTGTGGTCAACCAAATGCGAGTAATAGCCAGCATCTCATCAGTAGTAATGTGATCGGCTGGTAAGGACAACACATTCGAGTCATTATCTTCACGGGTCTCACGCGCCACTGACTGATTCCAAACCAAGGCCGCCCGCACACCACTAATCTTATTAGCAGCAATCGCCATGCCCTCACCGGAACGACACACCAAAACCCCCATCGAGCTTGCTTCCGCCACCACTGCCCGCGCTACTTCTTCGGCAAAGGACGTAAAATCATCATCAGGATTCATATTGTTCGGCCCCATGTCGACAATTTCGAACTCAGCCTGGAGCTGCGCTTTGAGCTGCTCTTTGGCATCGTAGCCACCATGGTCGGCCGCCAGAAAAACTTTACTTGGTCGAAATCCCCCCTCCATAATGTCCGCCTCCTATTTTAGTTTCTTCCCCACCAGCGCCACCAGCTCAACGAGGCGGTTTGAATAGCCCCATTCGTTGTCATACCAAGCAACAACCTTAAGCATATTGCCACCAACAACGTTGGTGAGTTTACTATCGACAATCGAACTATGAGGGTTGCCGATGAAATCAGAGGAAACCAATTCTTCTTCGGTGTAGGCTAGAACATGACGAAAACGAGGACTATTCGCAGCTTTCTTAATAACCTGATTCGCCTCTTCCACCGTTACATCACGTTTTACTAAGAATGTAAAATCAGCCAATGAAACCACAGGAGTTGGAACACGCACCGAAAGCCCCTGAAAAACACCCTGAAGAGCCGGAAGTGCTTTGGCTGCAGCAATTGTTGCACCCGTACTTGTTGGCACAATATTTTCCGCCGCATTACGTCCTTCACGCAAATCTTTTGCCGGAGCGTCCTGCAAAGCCTGACTAGCGGTGTAGCTGTGTGTCGTTGTCATCATAGCTTTTTCAATGCCAAAGGCTTCCTCAATAACAGCCGCAACTGGTGTGATGCAGTTGGTGGTACAGCTAGCGTTGGAATAAACATTAAACTGCTTGGTATCAAGTACGTCTTCATTCACGCCAATGACGTGAGTCGCCACTTGGCTATCATCCCCCTTGGCCGGAGCGGAAATTACTACTTTACGGGCACCAGCTTTTACATGTAAACTTGCATCTTCACCTTTTACAAAACGCCCTGTCGATTCAATAACCACATCAATCTTGAGTTTCTTCCAAGGCAGCTTTTGTGGTTCTTTCTCGGCTGTAACAATAATTTTTTTGCCATCGACGATTATGTGCTTCTCATCAAAACCCACCTCATGACGATACGTACCATAATTGGAGTCATGTTTTAAGAGGTGCGCTAGAGTGCGCGTATCAGTAAGATCATTAATAGCAACTATACGAAGATCATGGCGTGCGAATGCAATTTTAAATGCATTACGACCAATCCGGCCAAAGCCGTTAATGGCAACTCGTGTCATAGAAGAAGAATCCTTTGTTTATTAAAACACTAATGCTTCTATTGTACGGCTTGCAAAGGATCAGGACAAGCTACTAGCCAGTCAGCCCTGTAGGCTTATCGGCATGTTTCGTATGGGGCATGCAAACACCATCCTTGCACTCACCACCTTCGAACAAAATTCGCAATTCTTCAGGGTTATGCGCACCGCACAAAGCTTGGTTAGTTTGCGTATTTACAAAACTCGGTACCGCCGCAAAACCACCGCAAGCTGCTTCAATTACTTCAGCATACTGCTGCATCTTCTTCTCGTTTTCAGCGTTATTCCATACCTCGAGCTTGACAATCTCTCCACCCAACTCTTTTTCAAGCTGAGCCACCACTGGTCGCATCGACACACAATGTGGGCAGGTCTCACCGTAAAATTCAATAATATGATCAAGCTTCATCTTCACTAACCTCTGCTTTCTTTCGTGTTAAAAACCAATATACTACCGCCGACACAAATATCAAAGTAGAAGTCAGCGCCGAGATAAGACAGTACTGACACCAAGCTTTAATAATAAAAGCTTGGATATAGGTAAGGCTCAACGAGCTCACAAACCCAATCGTGGACCAAGCCAAGATTGGGAGGCGTCGAATCGGCTCGCGGTTAATCACACTAAACATAACCAAAAATAGAACAACCCCATAAAACACTACACCCAATAAAGCAATAGGAATACCAACAATTGGAAGTTCAGAATACTGACTAGTTAGCACTCGTTCGCAGCCACCCGTAAAGCTACACGAAAGACCGTCTCGCGTGTAATGCTCGATGGTGAGTACCGTTGCATCAATCAGTCCGACTATCGAGAGTAGACCAAAAACCAGTTGTGACCACCCAAAGCGTTTACTGGCCTGCGCCATATGCTGCTTCAACTGTCTGTTTAATCTTGGCCTTCAGACCCTCTGCACCACCACTAGCCCTCGAATCAAACTCCTCACCATTTACAAAAATTGTTGGTGTTCCACTTAGCTTCAGCTCGGTACCAAAGGCTTTATCTCGTTCAATTGTATCTTTCCCAGCTTCAGCGTTCAAATCTCGCGAAAAATCATCCGTATTCAAACCAAGTTCTCGGGCATACTCTATAAATTTATCTTTAGGGTCATTAGCCTCTGCCCAATCTTCTTGAGTTGCAAAAAGTTTATCGTGCATCTCCCAAAACTTACCCTGTTTGGCAGCCGCTTCAGAAGCATAGGCCGAGACCATAGCATTTTTATGTGGCGATGGGTACAGCGGAAAATGCTTGAATACCAGACGTACCTTGCCTTCGTTTTCAGTCAGAATTTCGGCTAGTGTTGGCTCTAAGCTTTTACAAGCTGGGCATTGAAAATCAGCAAACTCGGTCAATACCACCTTAGCATCATCCGCACCCTTACTTTGACCTTGTTTGAGCTCGTCTTTTTGTTTGTCAGTTAATGCTTTCGCGGTCGTGCTTTCGGCAGGTTTTGCGTCATTGTTTTCTGATAGCGAAGCTCGCACCGCAAAGACCAATAATGCCACTATCGCAACCGTAAAGATGATGGGAATCAAGTATTTCTTCATGTACTTGATTGTATCAGATAATCGGAGAGTGTGGGCTACAAATTCTCGAGATCTGAGGTAAGCGCATCTAAATCCTGATCGATATCACCACCATCCTCAGCCTCGAGAGCTTTTTGTTCTGTCTTAACTTCATCAATATTGCCTGGCGTAGCTTGGGTAGTTACTTCGGACTGTGTGGAGTCAGCTTTTTTTGCAGATGGCTTGAGGGCTACAAAAACTAGAGCCCCTACCACAATCAACAGCGCAATAATAATCAGCCACTCAATAATTCCAAAACCTCTTTTATCCACTCTGGTGTTCATTAATTACTCCCCCCGTTTGTAGATGTTGTCGGGGAAGCTGATGGCAAGGTGGCAGTATAGGCCTGAATTACTGCCGTAAAATAGGTCTTGACACTATTCCTATACTCCTTCACAGCCGCTTTTACAGTCTGCACTTCAGATCGAATTAATTCGGCCTGCTCTTTAGCGTCATCATTCTGGCAATTAAAGCCTTCTGCGGCGGCACTCACCCCATCAGAAGCTGCACTCACAGCCTGCTGTTTGGCTTCGATATCAGCCAGCAAAACTGCCGAATTAGCAATCGTCAAATTCTTCTTTTCAGCAAAAGCCTGGGCACGATCTAGTCGAGACTTAATGCGTGTTTCAATCTTTTTCGCTTTCTCCTTAAGAGCTGCGTATTTTCCTTTTAATTTTGACTGTTTTTTCTCGCAGCGGACTATCCGTGCCCGATCTTTAGTCTCGGCTTTTTTTGCTGCAACTTCAGATTTTAGCTCTTCACGCCGTTGCCGAGCTTTCTCACGGATTTCATTACCTTTTTCGTGGGTCGTCAACGAATTGCTATGACTGGCTGATTCACCGGAGTCTTCTCCAGTTTGTGCTAAAACCGTTGACGGCAATAACGCCGCAAACGCAAAAGCCATTATGGCTACTGTTAAGATTATTTTTTTTGACCTATTGGGCATGGTATTTTCCCGCTTATGCTTAAAATGCTACCCTGCAAGGTTCTTGTGGTCAAGTAATAAAAAAGGCCCACATACGGACCTGTTAAGGAATGGCTGGCAAGTTTATCCGCCGAGCTTTACTTTACTCTCCACAAATGTAGCGACCTTGCGGACTTTTGGGTCGTACTTCTTCATTGTTAGCTTATCGGGCGTATTATGAGCGCTTTTACGCGTGTAGTACAAAGAACCCGTTTCCGGGTTTTTCAATACAACAATTTGTCGCGCTTGCTTTTTTGCCATAACGAGTACCAATTGTATCAGATTAGTCGAGCTGTGTCTAGATATCCAATACCAAACTCACCGGGCAATGATCGGAGCCCATTACCTCTGGATGAATCTCTGCGGCTTTGACCTTATCTTTTAAGGAGGCAGATACTAGAAAATAATCAATCCGCCACCCAACGTTGCGCGCCCGCGCCCCGCCAAAGTTACTCCACCAGGTATAATAACCATTGCCTTCATAAAACATACGGAAGGTGTCAACAAAGCCGGCATCAATCAAGTTCTGGAAGCCCTCTCGTTCTTCAGCGGTAAAACCAGCATTCCGAACATTATCTTTTGGCCGCGCCAAATCTTCTTCGGTGTGGGCCGCATTAAAGTCACCACAAAATATAACCGGCTTAGTTTTCTCGAGCTCCAGACAATACTCCAAAAATGCCTTATCCCAATGCTGGTGGCGAAAATCTAACCGCGACAAATCTCGCTTTGAATTCGGTGTGTAGACCGTCATAACATAAAATTTTTCGTACTCAGCAACTGTAATGCGACCTTCATTCTCGGCATTGCCATAACCATCAATCAGCTCGTATTTTTTTGCAATATCAAGCGGCAAACCGTTTACAACGCTCAGAGCGGGTTGCTTAGAAAAAATCGCCGTACCCGAATAGCCCGGGCGCTCCGCTGAATTCCAATATTCGGTATAATCCGGCAAATCAATCTCAGCCTGCCCCTGCTTGGCCTTTGTCTCCTGCAAGCACAGAATATCCGGTTGGTGTTTTGCAATAAACGGAACAAACTCGTCTTTGCGTAATACTGCCCGAATACCATTTACATTCCATGAATAAAATCTCACGTCTGACATACCCGAACCATTATAGCAAATGAATGTGCCCCTGGGTTTCCCCAAGGGCAGTAGAGAAGGCTGACTGCCGAAAAGATGTCACAACGTCACGCGCGAGAGCTTGCCAGAACCAACTTGAGCTCAAGCTAGCGCTCGGCGTCGAGCGGGAAGAAAATCAGTGTCTTCAATACGCCCGACAATGAACTCTCCTTGTGGCAAAGCCTTGTATAGGGTTTCGATGAGAGGCCGACGCGCCGCCTTGAGAACAAATGCGTCACTTGAAACTACCTGCACCGAAAAGCGTGTGTCGTTCACTCGACGGCGGTGAATGTAAGCCCGAATCGTGCGCTCGCATAATGGAGTGTCGATGGCTCGACTGGCTTGTCGAACACTAACTTCCAGCTGATACATAATCCTCCTAAGGATCTGGTGAGGTACTCGAAAGCAAAAAACCCGCCTTACATTGTAGGCGGATCGATTTCACTTTTAGTTTTCTTTTTATGAAACGTAACGAGCATGCAAATCCACCTGCATAGCGCGAAGGACGAGAATTGCGTGGAGCATGCTCATAATCTGTCTCATAACTGGAATTTTAACATGCCCCACGATATCGCTGCAAACCACAAAGCCGCTCCCGTCTGCAAATCATTCTGCAGGCGGGAGCGGCTTTTTTCGTATTTTCAGATAATTGGTGGATTATTCCCGCACCGACTTATTTTAACCAAGCTGCGTTGTTAAAAGTAAGTCGCGTGCTTAAAGTCGGGCTCCCCCGTTTTGCTCTTAGCGGATAGTCTGTCTGCGTTTGAGCTGTAAGCTATTCAGCCGCTCGGCCTTCATAGCCCACTTTGTCGCCATCTCGTCCAACAGCTCATCTATTGTGCGCATGTCGCGTACGAGATTTTTTGGTGCTTTACGGAACCGACGTATTGGTTGCTTCATAATGGAACCTCCTTTCGTCTTACCGTGACTATAGTATGTCATCAAAAGCTGAAAAGAAGCAGTGAAAAATCTCACAAGTTAGACAGGAAAAGCTATGTTTTCGGGATTTTCTTGAGGAGTGCCAGATAACTAAAGCTCATAAAGAAACACACAACAAATATGACCTCTATTCGCCCAACAA
>CAZHOZ010000025.1:0-1545 GCA_964533895.1 uncultured Candidatus Saccharibacteria bacterium
AGGTTTTTCACGACTTTGTGCGGCGCCTTCAGGAATCGAATATTGGTATTAGTTTGTACGATGTAAAAAAATAACCCCCAGCATTATTGCTGAGGGAGGGCACGTCCAATATGCCGGAGAGCTATATTGGTAACTGCCGATGGATCTTTGGCGTCTGTCCGAATGATTTTATAGCCTAGCTGAATGGCCGTTTGCGGGCTAGGCAGCGCACCATGGGCTTTGGCGTAATCGTTTGCATCGCGAGTCTGCACGTCTGATACCGTTTGGCCGATGCGACGAGCCCGATTTGTAACCACGGCCGTGAAGTACAGCTTGACATCGGCATCGGGAAAAATTACCGTGCCGGCATCGCGACCATCGCAGATTATTCCAGCGTGGAGTTCAGCATGCTCACGCAGCTTCTTGTTGACGAACTCTCGGATGTCCGGGTGTGCACTGGCCTGTGAGACATTGTTATGAATTTCGGATGTCTTCAGTGTATCCATGCTGACTGGTTTACCAAACAAGTGTGAAGCTGTTCCATTGGTGAGCGTAATGGCGTTTGGCCCGAGGCTTAAGAACCATTTTGCGAATTGGTCACCAGGAGTCATGTTTTGCAGGAGCATGGCGAGTGTGATGATGCGATACACACTACCCGAATCAAGCGCAATGAATCCTAGCTCTTCAGCAAGCCGACGGGCCGTAGTAGATTTACCACTGCCGGCAGGGCCGTCGATGGCGATTACCACTGGCTTCGTCATGGTTGTAGCTTTCTCGTGTGAGGTGCGTTTACAACTTCACTGTACGATATATGAAGTTATTTATCCAAGCATAAGGTTTATAGTTTGATTTTGCCAGTTGCCGATTGAAGCTCAAAAAGCTTTTTGTAAAGACCGCGTGGTTTGGCCATCAGCTCGGTATGTGTGCCACGTTCGGCAATGGTGCCTTTTTTTAAGACTAGAATTTCGTCGGCGTGACGTACGGTACTGAGGCGGTGGGCGATTGTTAAGCTGAGGCGATCTTTCATCAGGCGCTTGAGTCCATCTTGGACGTACTTCTCGGATTCGGAGTCGAGGGCAGAAGTTGCTTCGTCAAGAATAATAAGATTGGGGTTTTTTAGGATCGCACGAGCAATTGCAATACGCTGCTTTTGCCCACCTGAGAGTTTGACCCCACGTTCACCAACGATGGTGTTGTACTTTTTGGGAAGGTTTTCGATAAACTCAGCAGCGTGAGCTTGCTTGGCAGCTGTTTCTAAGTCAGCTCGAGTGGCTTTTCCATTTGCGAGCTTAAGATTTTCTTTGACGGTGGCATTAAAAAGTGCTACATCCTGCATCACTACACCAATCTGGGCGCGGACCGACTCGATGGTAAAGGTTTGCATCGGCTGATTGTTGATAAATATTTGTCCTTCGGTAGGGTCATAAAAGCGCAAAAGTAGCTTGATGATAGTTGATTTTCCTACGCCTGAAGGTCCGACCAAAGCCAACCCTTCATTATTCTGAATCGAAAAACTAATATTAGTAATAGCGCTAGTCCTTCCATCGGGGTAAGAAAAAGAGACGT
>CAZHOZ010000025.1:1555-10108 GCA_964533895.1 uncultured Candidatus Saccharibacteria bacterium
GTTTTTAGCGGAACGGCGTTTTCGGTATCGCGAACAGTAGGCTCGGCCTCTAGGGTCTCGAGTAGTTGCTCGGCGTCGACGTCGGCTTCAGAGGTGGTTGGGATAAAACGCGCGAATATTGAGGCATTTGAACGTATCATGGCGAAGTAAGCTGTCAGCGCGAGTAGGTCGCCAGGTGTTGTTTGACCATGTATCACGAGCCAGACCGAAATCGCAATCGCCAAGATGTAGGCAGCTTCATTGAAGAGAGATCGGCGGAATAGAGAGTAGTTCCAATGGTTTCGTACTTGGATGGCATAGTCGTATATGCGCGTCAAATGCCGGGTGAATTTTTGCTGAAAGAGGTCGATCTGCGAGCTAGTTGCTATGGTATTCATGTTGCTAATTGTTTCACTGAAAAGCCCCCAGCTTTGTTCGCCCTCCTTATTCCATTTTTTTTGGATGGGTCTCGCGAGCCGTCGGGTGCGAGTGTACTCAAAATATGAAACTAGCACAACGGCAAGCGACAGGAGCCCCAGCCAAATATTTTTGGAGAGCAGAAACCCAACGATGAAAATGATTGTAAAAATTGGACCCAGAAAAGCGTATGTCAGCTGGTTAATCCAATCTGTAAAACTATCGACTGATTTGCCAGCTTTTTGTGAGATTACACCAGGGCGATGGGTTTCAAAGTAGTCAAGACTCAAATTTGTAATTTGTTTGAAAATGCGTATTCTTAGTGTGGTTCGAGTCCGATACATGACGCGATCAGAGAAGGTACTAAAGATATGTGAGCTGATGACGTAGACAGCACTCAGGGCAATGAGCTGTGCAAATGGCTTGGCATAATCCGAGAAGTTACTACTTGGGTGTTCGATGAGGGTATTGAGGATATTCTTAAAGAGCTGGGGCTGGATGGTGCTAATAGCGGCAATGAATAAACCCATCAGCGTAATGATGCCGAGTGAGAAATACTGATCTTGAATGTAAGGAAACATTTTGCGAAGGTTTTTCATAGTGTTTATTCTCACAGAAGCAACCATATTTGACAACTCTTTATTTTGTGGTCTGGATGTGCTATAATGGTAGTGTTCGAGAGGGTGAGAAGCAAGCCAGTATTCTCTCGTGTTTTTCTCTATAAACAATCTGGCGTTTAGTTCAAAAGCGAGGCATAATAAAAGGATATGGCAACAGGTAGAAAAAAGAGCGGACGCAAGAAGTCGGCTCGACCAAATACTCGTAAAAAACAGGAAGTTGCTGAAAAGAAGGCACTACTCTCCAAGTCGGCCAAGCAAGATATTGCTGCCATTATATTGATTGGTCTGGGCGTACTCTTAATTGTGGCCTTTTTTGGTGGTGCCGGCTCGGCTGGAAATACCTTTATGAACGCCGTCAAGGGCTTGATTGGTCAGGCGGCATATTTGGTTCCAGCAGCATTTTTTGGGCTGGCTATTTTGCTTTTTTTGCCCAAGCGCTTTGAGCTAAAGGGGCAAAACTACTTTGGTCTTACGGCATTTTTTGTTGTACTGGCTGGGATTTTGCAATTTACTCTGGCCGGTGAGGGGACGAGCTTAAGCGAGTTGCCAAATCAGGGTGGTTTTGTAGGTTACGCACTGTGGATGATTTTGCATCCTCTGCTCACAACGCCGCTGGCAATCTTTCTTTTGGTACTAGTAGAGCTGGTCGTAATTGTGATTGCTACTGGTGTGCGGCTGGCTGATCTGGCGCGTAAGCTATTTGGTCGTAAAAAGGCTGGTGAAGATTCTAAGCTGGAGGTGAAGCAACCTGGCTTTGCAGTCAATAACAAACTACCGTTTCGAGGACCTGTAGGTAGTGATGATGAACATAAATCGAAGCCAGCACCAAAGGCTGCGATGACCGCCACACTGGATAAGGATTGGAAATATCCACCACTCAACTTGGTTGAAGGGATGTCTACTAAGGCCGATGCTGGTAACGAGAACGAAAAAGCAAAGATCATTCAAGATACTCTTAAAGAATTTAAAATTGATGTGACAATGGTTGGTGTAAATGTTGGTCCAACCGTGGCTCAGTATACTTTTAAGCCACAGAGTGGTGTGAAGCTTAATAAAATAACAACTCTTGATAATAACTTAGCCCTTGCGTTAAAGGCGAAGCAGATTCGGATTGAAGCACCAATTGCTGGTACTGACTTAGTTGGGGTGGAAGTACCGAATGAAAAATCCGCGATAGTGAGAATGCGTGATATTTTGGAGTCTAAAGAATTTCAAAAACGCCCCAGTAAGTTAGAGTTTATATTGGGTCGCAATGTGACGGGTGATATATTGACAGCTGATTTAGAAGCCATGCCTCATCTTTTAGTAGCTGGTTCGACTGGATCTGGTAAATCGGTAATGGTGAATACGCTTATTACTTCATTACTGTATCGCAATTCACCATCTGATTTGAAGCTAATCATGGTAGATCCTAAACGTGTAGAGTTGGCGCTTTATAACGATATACCGCATTTGTTGACGCCTGTTATTACTGAGCCCGAACCAACTATTTCGGCACTCAAATGGGCTGCTGCCGAGATGGATCGTCGATACCGTCTATTGCAGGATCAGGCGATGCGTAATATTTCAGAATACAATACCCAGAAGGGTGTTGATGGCATGCCATATATTGTTATTATTCTTGATGAGTTTGCTGATTTGATGCTGGTGGCTGGCAAAGAAGTCGATGCCCAAATTGCGCGCTTAGCACAGATGGCGCGTGCGGTGGGTATTCACCTAGTGCTGGCTACGCAGCGTCCGAGTGTTAATGTGGTGACAGGAATTATTAAGGCAAACGTACCTGCTCGGGTAGCTTTAACTACTTCGAGTCAGATAGATAGTCGTACGATTATAGAAAAAGGTGGGGCTGAAAAATTACTACGTAGAGGCGATATGCTATATATGGCAGCGGATAATCCCGAGCCGAAGCGTGCTCAAGGGGTTTGGTTGTCGAGTGGTGAAGTTAGGGCAGTGGCTGACTTTTTGCGAGACCAACGCAAGCCTCAATATAATGAAGAGGTTTTGGCACAGGCCGTCAAGATTGGTCCTCGTGGCGTGATGATGGCTGGCGATGGTGGTTCAGGCGATGATGAATATTATGATGAGGTGGTAGCCTTTGTGGTGCAGAGCGGTAAGGCCTCGTCTTCGCTTTTGCAGCGGCGTTTTAAGGTTGGTTATGCCCGGGCTGCTCGCTTGATGGACATGCTGGAAGAAAATGGCGTGATTGGTCCGGCGGATGGCGCAAAGCCGCGCGCAATACTGATGTCGTCAATCGATGCTGGCTCTACTTCAGATAGTGGTTTTCAGGAAGATTTAGGGGAGAATGTGAGTGCGGATGAATGAACGCGCAAGCTCTAAACCCTCTAAGTCTCGTGTCCAAACTCTTGCTTCAATCCTGAAGCGCCGCCGCGAAAGTTTAGACATTTCTATTTCCGAGGCGGAGCAAGCAACACGTATTCGCGCACGCTACATCGAAGCCTTGGAAGCGAGTGAATACGACATTTTAAAAGATGACGTCTATACAAAAGGCTACGTGAAAAATTATGCTGATTTTTTGGGGCTTGAAACTAAGCCGATCCTCAAACTTTACGAGCAAGAGCGCGCTGGGGCTCGCGAGATGAAGCGCCAAAGTCGGCGGGGTCGAGATGTGCAACTGGGGGTGAAGCCGATTAAATCGACTCGTATGGTGGTAACACCAAAGACCTTTGCCTTACTGTCGATATTGGCGGTCATCGCCTTGGTGGTTGGCTATATTATTTGGCAGGTAATTATACTCTCGGCGCCGCCTAAGCTGAGTATTTCTCAGGATGAGGCGCGCAGCGTATCGACAAACTTTGGGTATGTTTCTGGTAGAGTTGAGGGGGGTGCGGATCTTTATATTAATGACTCACCGGTACTAGTTTCAGCCGATGGTACATTTCGTGAACGCATTGCTCTAACCAATGGACGTAATGAGATTAAGCTGACCGCGACAAACCGACTTGGCAAAAGCACTACCGAAACCTATATAATTACTGCTACTTTGGAGGCATCCACACCCAGCCCTGCACCCACATCCAGTCCGACGGCTAGCCCTTCTCCAACGGTTGAGGCGGGGGCAGTTCAGGCAGTTGTAAATATGACCGATGCTGCCACCTGGCTGGTGGTTGAAGCTGACGGCAAAGAGATTTTTCGAGGCACAATGCTTGCTGGCACCGCCCAGACTTTTTCAGCTGCTGACACGTTAACCTTGGCCACCGGTAATGCTGGGGTGACACGGGTTGTATTGACGAACGCGGTGGTGCAGAATAAAGACTTGGGTTTGCTTGGAGCACCAGGCGAAGTAAAGCGTGGCGTGGAATTACGCCGTGATACAAAGTAGGAGGTTTTATGGCAAAAGACGCGTCGTTTGATGTGGTTAGTAAATACGATGTGGCAGATATGTTGACGATTGCAGATCAGGTGAAGCGGGAGCTTGCGACTCGCTATGATTTTCAGGGGACTGGCTCAGAGATTGAATTTGATCGTGATAAGTCGGAGCTACATTTAAAATCAAATTCAGAGATTAAGTTACGTGCAATAAAGGACGTGATTGAGTCAAAGTTTGTACGTCGGGGTGTAGATTTAAAATTTCTAGATAGTAGTCAGGAAATTACGCAAAGTGGTATGGATTATAAGTGGACATTGGGGTTAAAGCAAGGGCTCGATCAAGATAAGGCCAAGCAGGTCGCAAAGATTATTCGTGAAAAACATCCAAAGGTCAAAAGCTCTATTCAGGGCGATGCGATTCGTGTCGTGAGCGCCAGTCGAGACGAGCTACAGGCGGTTATGCAGACCTTACGTTCGCAGGATCTGCCATTTGCTGTTAGTTTTGAAAATTTTCGATAACAAAAGAAGAAAAACCGAAAGATTATTAAAAACCCCTTGACTTGTACGTATATTGTTCGGTACTATGATTGTAGAACATGACTATATAAGATAGGAGGAGAGCGGTAATGCCGGCCATAACAACGAAGTCAGAAAAAGGAGTAGTAGTGAAGGATTTATCAAAGCAGTCAGCGTCGGAGCGTAATGCTCGCCTGAAGGCAGTTGAATTGGCGGTAGAGCAAATTGAGCGGCAGTTCGGGGCGGGCTCAATTATGAAGTTGGGTGAGGGGATGAAGGCGCATGTAGAGACTATTCCAACTGGAAGTCTGGCATTAGATTTAGCTTTGGGCGGCGGCTTTCCGAAAGGTCGTATCATCGAAATTTATGGACCAGAATCGAGTGGTAAGACTACATTAGCTTTGCATGCGGTAGCTGAAGTGCAGAAGCGGGGCGGCTTGGCGGCTTTTGTGGATGCCGAACACGCGCTTGATCCGGAATATGCAGCAAAAATTGGCGTGAATCTTAATGACTTGCTCATTTCACAGCCAGATACGGGAGAGCAGGCTTTAGAAATCACCGAGACTTTGGTGCGCTCCGGGGCAGTTGATACGGTAATCGTTGACTCAGTTGCTGCTCTGGTGCCACGCGCTGAAATTGAAGGTGAGATGGGCGATGCGCATATGGGCTTGCAAGCTCGCTTGATGAGCCAAGCCCTACGTAAACTTACTGGTATTGTGAGTAAAACCAAGTGCTCGGTAATATTTATCAACCAGCTACGTATGAAGATTGGCGTGATGTTTGGTAATCCAGAGGTGACGGCCGGTGGTAATGCGCTGAAGTATTACTCCTCAGTACGTCTCGATATTCGTCGTACGGAGCAATTAAAGGATGGTGATCAGAGTATTGGTAATCACGTTAAAGTGAAGGTTGTGAAAAACAAGATTGCTGCACCCTTTAAGATTGCTGAGTTCGATATTATGTTCAACGAAGGCATATCGCGAGCCGGAGATCTGATTGATCTGGCGGTTAAGTATGATTTGGTAAAAAAAGCTGGAGCCTGGTTTTCATATAAAGAAGATAAGATTGGTCAAGGACGCGAAGCTGCTAAACAGTTTCTCAAGTCTCATCCCGAGGTGATGGATGAGTTAGATGCAAAAATTCGTAAGCGAGCTGGGGGTGGTACACAAGAAGATCCAACCCAAGACGAAAAAGAATAGCGTTTAGGTACCTCACAGGAAGGTGTACAAGTATGCCGGTCGTAACCAAGCTAGTCACCCAGAGACGCGGAGATTTCATTAATCTCTATGTAGATGATGAGTTTTATTGTGGCTTGAGTCTAAATCAAGTTGCTGCCTGGCGCTTACATAAGGGTCAAGAGCTTGCGTTAGAACAGCTGAACGAGTTGCAGGCGGAAGCTGCGGAGAGTAAAGCCTATGGTGCCGCAATGCGCTATCTGGCTTTAAGGATACGTTCCACCCAAGAGGTGCGGGATTATCTGAAGCGAAAAGGTTTTGAGACTACATCCGATAAAGTTATAGAGCGGCTTATTGGGGAAGGCTACTTGGATGATAAAGATTTTGTACAGCGCTGGAGTGAAATGCGTCGGCAGATGCTATGGTCGCCTCGTGCTATCCAAGGCGAGCTGATGCGTAAGGGCATAGCAAAGCATCTCATTGACGACTGTATTGAGTACGATGAGGTTGACGGGGTAATTAAACAGTTGATAGTAAAGAAAAATCGTCATCACATGTACAATCGCGAAAAACTTATGCGCTATCTGATGAGTAAAGGCTTTAGTTACTCAGATATAAAGCCACACCTCGATAGGCTAGATTCTCAGTAGAAACCATGTTCTATCATGGTTTCACAAACTCTAGGTTTTATCGCGAAACGAGTACGGCACGAATACAAATTGCAACAGCAAGAACCCATAGACCAGCAACGATTAGCAAAATTTACACCCTCATTAGTACTTCTCATGCTAGACTTTACGCAACATGAGCGCAAGCAAATTTTTACCGAACAAAATAATACTAAGCAGCAGCCGGATTTATGATGGTTTTCTTGAGTTGCTTCATTGCAGCGTGAACCACGATTAGCTTGTTTTCGGGTTGTATGTCGGTTATCGCAGAAGTTTGTATTACAAGAAGTCCTTGCTGAAAGCTCTTTAGAAGAGGTCGTCGCACATAAAGCCGGTCCACATACATAAGTGGGAGTTTTACGCTGCAGTCTTCAATATGCCCAAGTCTTATTCCGCTTGTATCACGTACCTTATAGCCAAGAATTCGACAATTCTCTGCAAATGTAGTTTTTTCACGCACAAAATCATCTTTCTCTCCAAAGCACTCGGGACCTTGGGTAGTGATGAGGTTTTTCACTACGGCGGTCTGGTCAGCTCGAATATAGTTGACGTCACCAGCAACAAGACATTGGAAAAAGGCGAGCCGTAGATCTTCGCGTCGAAAAATCACGCCCTCAACTAAGCCAAGGGGGCGGAGTTCACGACGGTCAAAAATAATCATTCCTTTCAGTTGAGATAGCAAAAATTGCTGGCCTAAAACGCTTTTTTTCATATCCTGCATTATACCCTAGCGCTTGATTTATTTTGGCATTTTCGGTAGAATTACGGTGTTTACATCAAATAACCTTTTTGTTGACGTGAGCGCCTCAATTCTCTTGAGCCAAAAACGTCAGCGAACCCTACGTAAGTGGGAGAACCAAAGAAAGGATGTCTATGCGACAGTATGAAGTGGGTGTGATCCTGCACCCCGATCTCGAGATTGATATCGACCGTGCCGTTAGTAAGGTAGAAGGTGTTATCACCAGCCTCGGCGGTAAAATTGAAAGTAAAGACAATTGGGGCAAGCGTAAGCTTGCGTATCGCATTAAGAAGCAAGATTGGGGAATTTATGTATTCTTCCAGGTCGAGCTTAATTCCGCGAAAGTCCAAGAACTTGATAATACATTGCGCATCACCTCAGAGGTAATTCGCTATATCGTTGTATCATTAGAGGATGTGCGTCCGGTTAATAAAGGTGCAAAGAATAGCACAAAAAAGCCAGTAGAAAAACCAGAGACTGAATAATTTAGAGTTAAGGAGATAGGGATGGCAAAAGATTTTAACCAAGCAATTATTATGGGCAATCTCACACGAGACCCAGAACTTCGACAGACACCATCGGGTCAGTCGGTAGCAAGTTTTGCCGTGGCAACCAATCGCAGCTGGCAGGATCCACAGAGTGGTGATAAAAAAGATGCGGTTGAGTTTCATGATGTTGTGGCGTGGGGTAAGCTCGGTGAGTTGGTAGCAAATTATCTTTCAAAAGGTCGTAAGGTTTTGGTAGTAGGTAGATTACAGACTCGCTCTTGGGAAGCTGATGGAGTTAAAAAGCAGCGTACTGAAATTGTGGCGACTGACATTAACTTTCTAGGTGGCGGGTCAGGTGAGGGTGGAACCCCAGCATCATCTTCTTCAAAAAAATCTGATGACCCTGAAATTCAGGAGATGCCCGGTGATGACATTAATCTTGACGACATCCCATTTTAAGGAGAAAACATGGCAGAATTTCGTAAGCAAAATCGTTTTTACGCAGAACAAGTAGCAGTTATTGATTACAAGGACGTGAAGTTTTTGCAACGCTACGTTTCTAGCGTGGGAAAGATTGAAAATCGTAAACGCACTGGAGCTTCTATGAAGCACCAGCGTATGCTT
>CAZHOZ010000026.1:0-1080 GCA_964533895.1 uncultured Candidatus Saccharibacteria bacterium
GGCGCTTCGGCTAAAATCTCCGCTTTATATGAATCAAGAGTCTTGCCGCTGTCTTTAATTATCTTTCCAGTTGCCTGATCAAATAAAACAATATTTCCATTACCCGAGCTTGCCGGACCGGCAACGTTATTTGTCTCAGGAAGTTCAGACCAAGATCCATCCCCTCTTAGAAACTTTCCAGAATCACCACTCTGAGGCGCCGGCACCAAACCCTGCGCTCCACCCTCGCCGCCATCACCTGTAAACACACTAAGATAGCCTGTAAAAGTAGACAAAGCAATATCTTGCGGAGCACTAAAGTCTTCCGTAATATTAGCTTTTACAGTCTGCGGCCCAACCGACACAAGCTTATCATTAGTAACTATCTCATTTGATAATTCCGTTATGTTTGTAACAGAAATTTCAGATGAACTTGATGCAGAGGTCGATGTACTTGATCTACCAGGCTTTAGTGTGACAATAATATTTCCCATAGAGCACAAATATACGGAAAAAAAAGCGGAAAGTCAACTCCTTGTGCTAACTATAGTTAAGTCTAACCAATCAAATAACAGTCAAATAAGGATGTATGTGTTTATACAGTAGTTAAGCTGGGCAAATATGTCTATATGACGATTAAACGAAAATAAACCGGCATAAACAAAAACTCCTTGCTAATCACAAGGAGTTTTGCTGAGCCGGCGATCACTCGACCCAATTTCTAAGATGAGCCCTATATGGTCTCGCCATATAAGACCTATAGAAATACCCGCCACTAAATCTAAGTCCCTCTAGAAGAACCAGCTGTACCATAAGGTACAGGTTTCAATTTAATCGGCGGCGGAGGTACCCGTACATACCTCCAAAAATAAGCAAGACCTACCCCGGCCGCTAAAGACCGGATCAGACCTGCAATACATTAGACTATACATATAGACAATAAGTTCCCTATAATATTTAGGAAGGACTAATAGAAAAATAGGTTTTCAGGTAGAAAAATTTTTCGGGCCAATACTCCTATTCTCAAATTCCTCCTAATAGCAATTAATAACCTTAGTATATATAAAGAGACAATGAGATTTACCCCAAGTAAAACAAAGC
>CAZHOZ010000026.1:1090-9930 GCA_964533895.1 uncultured Candidatus Saccharibacteria bacterium
GTACTAGGACACAATTCTCTTTTGAATTGATCCGAGCCCCCGGGTCAATTCTTATGGCTTAACCCACGACCATAAGAATCAATCATTTAAGTGGGATTGTCGGTGTAATAAGTTCTTTAAGGAGAACAAAATGTTGGATCCCTGGAAAGCCCTTAATGAGGGTCACGTCGTCGCCATCGACGAGGAAGATGAGAACCGTACATTCGCCGTCATCATGAACGGCGAACTGAGGTTTCATCAATCAAATATGTTGGAGCCGGAGGACTGGTCGTTCCCTGCTGAGGGAGGGGAATGGCGCTTTCCTCAAGATGGAGCCAAGTACTCCATCTGCGACGGTGCTCGATTCAAATTCGAGTGCTAGCAGAGAGGCACTGTCTACCACACTCCAGTGGATAGATGGTGTTAATGCACAGTCCAGTGTCTCAAGTCCTGGACATCGTAAGTGTATTACTATGCATGGTCCTACATGCATCCGCTGCTCCCAACAGCTGAGTCACTAAATGGGAATAAACGTCCTTTAGGAGGACTTATGTTCGCTATATTTATGTTCATCGTGCTCGTAGTCACTTGGTCTGTGATTGCGATCAGGGACTTCTCCCCGTCCTGCCGCCCCCTAACTAAGGGGTGGAGATTGTTCATGTCAGGAGCAACAGGAGTCATACTGACAGTTATAGCAACTAGCCCCAAGGGCTACGCCAATGAGCTCGAACTGTTCGGGCTCCTCATGCCTAGATTGGTGCTCCCCAAGGGTGGACACTGGACACTACTTGCCTTCAGCGAAGAGGATATTGCTACATATGCTGCCCCCTATATGGGGTATATCACCTTTGCGTGGGTACTGCCCTTAGTAGGAGCGGTACTGTTGATCTGGGGAATTGTTCAGCTCCACAAGGAGCAGAACTAACCCCTCTTCGGGATTGCCGAGTGGCTGGTCATGAGAGGACCGGCCAAGAACTAGTATCCTAGCCCTATCCTACCTAGGGCTATATAAATAAGGTAGGGAGGGTAAATCTACTTTAACCCTTAATAAGGTAGACTGACTAGGCAGAATCCTAGTGTATATACTCAAGGAGAGGCACTTAAGATGTGTTATTCCAAGAGTTTGCTTTGGCCGTTGCCAGAGCCTAAACAACAGGTTAAGGTTAACCTCGATCAGCCTAGCGTGCAAGCACGTAAAGCCGACCAGGCAAGCCTAACTCTTGTTAGGTCTACTGGTAAGTGCCGCCCTAAAAAGCGGCATTACTAGGCCAATCTGCCTATCATTATATAGGCCGGGCTAAAATCTGCCTATCCTGGGAACAGAAGCAAGGTAGACTCTTATTCTATGAGAGGTTGCATAGAAAGGGCTAAGTCACAAGCCTAAGAACAAGTGGCACTTAATCTTAATCTGGAGCGCTTAAGATGCGTGAAAAGATAAGATTCATCTTGGACGTCCTGTTAGCTCAGGGCGTGCTGGTGAAGTCGTGGAAGCGTCATAGGAATACCCTGACCCTGATCACGAGCGATCAGCAGTCTTTGACCTATACAATATAGGTAAGACCCAAGACTGACTAAGACTCGGGGTCTGGCCCACCTGGCAACAGAACGGGCCTAAGTTGTTTAGTTTGTTTCATTAAACGTCCTATAGGAGGACAAAATGCAAACTTTTGATTGGGCCATAATCGGGACTGTCGTGCTCATGTGCATCGGCTTGCTCCTTCTTGCCTTCTCTCTTTTGAAGAAGAGCGAGAAGCGCCTTGAAGATGGTGCGGACTCTCTTAATAAGGGAATTTACCATCTCGAGAAGGCGGGCTCCCTGTTGGCTGAGGCACGGCAACTTGCGAGAAAACTGCTCGCCGTAGAGCTCGTCCTATCGGTCGGCCCAGTAGGTCGACTTGTGGTCTCGGGCGGAGATAATCCCACCTTTGAATGCGGGGCTGGTAACGAGAAGATCTCCCTTAAAGAACTGAGCGAGAAAGGAGAGCACTACTTCGTCTATCGTCATGAAGAGCACCTTTACACCGTTATGCTCGAGGCTGACGGCGCTTGTGTGTTTGTCCGTCTTGCTACTGATGACGATCTAGACGATTCTGTGGCTATTGCCACGCTTGTGTTTTAGTCGCCTATCCCACAGCTCGGGTGACTGGGCTGTGGGAGCAAAGGTTAATAGGCTTACCTATAAATAGCCTAAGTTTAGTTTAATTGCCTAAAGGAGGCAATATGTTGACAGTGCATGTTTACCGCGAAGGAGAAAAGGTTTTTCTCACCCAAGTCCTCAACGCCAAGGGTTTGGATCAGTGCATGGATGATCACCCTGCCGAGCAGGTGTTCGATCTCCATGGAACTTTCCAGCGCGTGTTTGGGTCGTGGGGCGATATTATCACCGGCATCTTTAGCCGTACCGAAGTGGAAGATATGTTGCTTCACACGCGCATCGACTAGTGTCATATCCTATCCTATAGCTTGGGTAACTGAGCTATAGGAGCCAAGGCTAAATGGGCTGCCTAATTAAAGCCCAAGTGTTAGTTAATAAACTACCTAAGGAGGTAGAGATGCTAAGTACTCTAGTCCAAACCTATATCGGGACTCTCCTGATATGGGCTCTCTTGGTGATTTCCCTGGGTCTGTGTGCCTGGGACATCATTGCTGATTTGCGGCGGGAAGGTTGGTTCTGCCGCAAGGGGCATAAGTTTGGCAGCGAGGCTCCTATCGTTTGGGAGATCCCGCTCGAACAGTGTAAGCACATCGTCACGCAGCGCACCTGTAGAAGGTGTCACTCGACCGTTACAATTAACACAAGAGAGGAGGTGATTAGATGAAACTCTCGGACGACTGCAAGAGAGGTAACCACTTGATGGTTCAGGTGGCTACCTTTCAGAACAGGGACGGAACCCAAGTCATGCTTGAGCGCTGCCTATATTGCAGCTCAACGCAGAAAGTGGAGTTAAGCCCTGTTGTTCCGATTAAGGAGGATGTCTCCGGGGCTTACCCCATGGAAGACAGTCTCTTTAAGAAGTAGGCTGATGTTTGACTCGTATAGTTTTCAACGAGTATAAAGAAAGAGAAGACACACCTAGAGCTAAGAGGTTTAGCCTTTTAGTATTAGTTCTAGGTAATATCTACAAAAAGGCATATTAGGAGAATCCTAAAATGTTGAAGCTGTCAATGAACAACACGTTCACCCAAGGCGCCTCCCTGATCGTTCTCACCAAAGAGATGCGCGAGGATATGTTCGAAGATCAACCAACGATGCGCTACAGCCACGACTTGGTCAAGCCTCGCAAGGAAGACGGCACTGAATTTCGTTCGACCTTCTGCTATATCGACGGTAAGCAGTATTGCCATGTCGAACACTTCTCGACATCGACCCCCATCTGTCCCGAGGAGCGCTACTTCCTCGTCGAAGAAGAGAAGAAGCCTGAGACTGACTGGGATCGTTTCGTCAAAGCCCAGAAGGAGAAGGAACAGCAGGATCGCAAGGCAAAGCGTCAGGCCCAGACCATCAAAGAGATGGGCCAAGTCGAGCAGGTTCTCGATGCCTATATCCAGGGCGGCGAGCTGGCAGCCCTTGCCTTGATCAAGGACTTCTTCGTCCCCGAGGAGGAGAAGGGTGAGTTCACGGCTTTTATCGGCTGGATTACCCTGAACATACCGAGACTCAACGCTGCCTTTGAGCGTCTGGTCTCGGATATCATGGTGAAATCCCATGAGATGCGCATGAAGCCCGAGAATCTCGAACGTGACCGTCAGTGGTTCAAGCAGATCAGCAAGTAACTAACGACTAGTGGGATGCGCATACTATAGTAATCACGCATAAGTTGTTTAGTTAACTTAACCTAACGAAAGGACTCTAATCATGAGTCGAAACTATGTCGGGAAAAGAAGTGACCTCTATTGTGGGGTCATATGCAATCGCTGGATTGGGGGGAGGTTTGCCCCGGTCCTTGTCTGGATTCGGTTCGTCAATTATGTCCGTGAAGTTGATGGGTTTATGACCCGGCAGTACCGGATGGAAGATGCTATCCTTGAACTCTTCCGTGAGAAATACAATGAAGAGCGGAAGGGTGGTTCTGGATGTCGTTTCATCTACAAAGACGGATCCGTTCGCGAAGAAGCGGAGAAATGGGTTCAGCGCACTTGTCCTGGACAGGCATTCGCCGAGACCTATGAACTTCAGATTGATTTCGACGAAGAATATGATGTAACTACACACGCTCAACACTATGCCTAAAAAGACAAAAGCAGATTGAAGACGCAGTTTCTCCCCCCAAATAACCAAGAAGAAAGGTGAAAGAACAATGGCTGATTACTGTAAAGACTGCGCTGAGAAGCATGGGTTCCCAGAGTTTGATATCGATGTGCTTCAAGAAGCCCAAGCGATGGAGGCAGGAGAATATGTTTCTGTCCTCTGTGAAGGATGTTCTTTGATGCGCATCGAGAAGGATCAGGATGGGAATATCCTAGTTGGGTATGCGCTTGACGATGGAAACTGGGACGACCCACTGAAGATGATTAAGTGGGAAGATCGACACAATCGTACCAAAGGTTAACTGCCAACCTATAATGGCACTAGTTAGTTAAGTAAAAAAGAAGGACAACGACAATGTCAATTCTGATCAAAGATGGACAAATCATCAAGGGATACGATGAGGCTGCTTGGACAGTTTATCTTATCCAGCGTCTAAACAAGAGGCCTGCCCATAAGGGGCCTCTGAGTGTTAACCCATTCTCGAATGATATCTGCCTTGGAGATGCTCTGTTGAAGCACTTCAAGGAGATCTGTGAGTTCGACTACATGGGTTCTGCTGAATTTGAGTGGGGAGCTATTCCCGCCGCCCTCCGATGGTTTGCCCAGACAGCTCTTAAGAGAGAGCTTGTTACGGGCAAGGTTGGTGTTATCAACTACAACCACCACTCTCTGGTTAACTTCATCTGCAAGGAAGGTGAAGAGGGTGATACAAGATGTCTAATTCAACACCTCTCGCAACAGAACTACAATCGTGAGCTCAAGGAGCACTGCGGACTGCAAGATTTCTTGGCATATCGCGGAGCTCATGTTAAGTACAAGGATGAGCCTGAGGAATTGGAGAAGCTCAAGTTCGACTGGAAGATTCCAAGACATGAACCTATCAATGTCGGCTGGCTTGTTATTGGGCGTGACAGTGGACCTGAGGATGATCATGGTCTCTCTATGTTCTTTGCAGACAAAGAGATGTACGCTCACATGGCTAGGCTCTTTATGTTGGAGCCGAAATGAAACCAAAACCTATTGGAGGACTGATGAAGTACATCATCTTTGCCCTGTGCCTATTTATGGCATGGGGCATCTTTGCCTTAGGGCAGTATGTAGACAGTTTGGAGGCTGAGACTGGTCTCCGGAATCTGCAACAGGTTCTGGAGTACTATAAGATAGACTATGGAGTCTATCCTGACTCACTCAATCAGGAGACGGTTTGGCAGCTGTGTGACCCTGATGGGACACCCTATTACCTCAGGGAAGTCAAGCTAACCTATTTCTACTATGGCCCATTCCGCTACAAGGATAAGGCCGTAGATTACCTAATCATTGCTATAGATTCGACTGGGCAGCGATACAATATTGCTCCCGAGTCATTCTATAAGCTGAAGACCAAGTAGTCTGACACAGTCTTAGGTATGAGACTGTAAAGCGTATACCTAATCGCCTCCAACTTGACTACGGCGTAAATACAAATAAGTAGTCAAACCTATCTCAAAAGTTAAGGCTGTTGATATGAGGTAGTAACAATCTAATGGCCTAAGGAGCTATTATGTCTTACTCAAACAAGACCCCCATCATCCTGGTTGGCAATGTCGGCAACATTAAGTATGGCCGCAGCCAGACAACCGGTCAGACCTTCGTTCGTTTCGGCTTGGCCGTGAACAATGAAGAGCGCACCGAAACCAAGTGGTATAACTGCTATGGTTTCGGCGGTATTGTGGATATGTTCCAGTCGGGCAACATCCGCAAGGGTGACTTCGTCTCGACCTCTGGCGTCTACAAGGTCATTGACCAGAAGGACGAAAATGGCAACGTCACTGGTCAGATTCACACTGTTTCGGTGAATACCGTGCGCTGCCTGGGCAATGCCAAGCCCAAGGCTGAGAGCAATGAGACTCCCGAAGCTCAGGTCAACTGCTAAGCACCTACACATGGGTGGGGAGGGTAAAATCTCCCCACCCTATTTGTTTCAAGTCGGTAAACCTCTTAATTAGGAGAAACGAAAAATGAGTTTGAACAACAAGGCCAACGAACTACTTCAGGGCGAGATTCCTGTAAGCCGTTCGGATCTGGGCAAGGCCCTTGGTATCACCAATGCCAAAGTCCTGTCAGCAGAGATTGGCAAGCTTCTTGAGGATCGGAAGATTAAGCCGGTCAAGATGAACGGCGAGACCTTCTTCACTGCTCCTGTGCCCAAGGTAGGCAAGGAGTAGTCCTCTAGGTGGGGTGCGCATACCAACGGTCTTCGTAAGAATACTTTATCACGCACATAAATAATAGTTTGGTTAAATCTCGAATCAAGGAGAAGACAGATGAAGTTCGACTTAAAGTACAACCGACTGACAATTAGCTATTCCGGCCCCAATAAGGTTATCCTAAAGATTGGGGACCTGAATTCAAGGCCTCATGCCCTGGTGGATGCTACCGCAATAGGCGCCGATGAAAAGATGCTAGAAGACTTCATAAATCTATTCAGCTCAGAAGAGAAGATAGCATTCCGATCTTTCAGCAGCGTTTTGAGCGCGGCAGAGGGAGATACTCAAGATCTTGAGGTCTGGGTCTACGGCAACAGCGAGAAGACCGACCTTCGTACCTGGAACTATCTCAAAGGTATGCAGACATTCTTCGAGGCCATTGACTGCTCCATCGTGATCTACGATGATGAAGCTCAGGCATTCTTTCATAAGCTTGATTATTCAGCTACAGTCTGTCATGGTGTTGTGCGCGGCTGCGGCTGTGACGGCACTGGACCTTGTCCGGAGAATTGGAAGATCAGTCATGCATGAGTATCTTCAGGACCTATATCGCAGGAGTGGCATAATCCTCGGTGGTGGAGAGGGATTCGGGATTAAGTTTACCTCTGCCACTTTTGCTTTCATCACCCGAAATGAGAAGAACGTTGCCACGATGAAACAAACCGGCCCTAACGCAGTTACAGTTCAGGCGTTGGCGATTGGTAAAATCTATATTCTAGATCTGGGTGAAGCCATCGAGTACTTGAGAGGTATTGCAGAGAAGAACTCCAAGCTCATATCCGAGATGGAAGAAGTTTACCGCCAGGCTTGTGCCTTGGTTTCTTAGAAAGGAGGTGATGAATTGAATGAAGTAAAGCTAGATGGAACTATAGTCAAGAAGGAAATTGGCTATACGTCCGACAAAACTTGTGTGGTTAGATTGCGCTTAAGGAATAAAGCGGGGCCGCATGAAACCTATGTTGATGTAGGTATGTTTGGCGAACAGGCCTATAATCAAGTTAAGGAGCAGATGATAGTTGTTGGCTCCAGGGTACTAGTAGTTGGCCGCCTGGTCTACGGACAGAAACTTAAGTCTCTATACGTCCTAGGGGCTTATATCAAGAAACTGGATGAACCGGTCCAAGAAGACCTGCCTGTTTAAGGCTCGAGCCTGCTGATGTTTGGTTTCTACCTATTCCATCCGGTAGTATGGATAGGTATAGCATAATATAACTACCGAGAACTGTTTGTTAAACGTAGAAAGGATTTGCAAATGCAGATCAAGATCCAAGGCGCTCATGGCAACGCCAAGTTCGACAGTGGTGCCCCGTTGTGGAATGCACTATTTGTCAAGTCAACGGTTGTCCTCTTTGGCAACTCCAAGAACTTCCACCTGACGTTCAATCCTCAGGCTGGTCGTATCCTGGTTTGCAAGGGCCAAGGCGACAACTCCGAGGTGGTCAATGAGATCGCCGCGGTGACTGACGAGATGGTGGAGGCAACGGAGTCCTTCATGGCCGAATTGGCTCGCCTGGGTACCAGCTCTGCCTTCTTCGAAGATAAGCGGACTCGTGGGGTATATCAGAAGATGTCCCGCCGCGAGAAGCTGTGCATGAAGGGCGATGAGCTCAAGCAGGTCGCAGAGGCTTTCCTCTGGGGTTATATCTTGAGCATTGTCTGGTCTGATTCCCCGGAAGAAGACCGGCAGCAGTATCTTGTCCGGGCCGAGAAATATAATCTCGCCCAGGATGCGTCCTACAAGATGAACAAAGGCTGGGTTCCCAGTCAGACGTTCCTTGAAAGCGTATTTACGGATGAGGACTGGACCATCTTCCGTGTTCCGACGGAGGATGACATCCGTGAGGCTGTCAAGCTGAAGGCTGAGATGAAGCGCCAGAAGGAAGCTGAGGAAGCTCCTATCCCGGCCAAGACTCTGGATGATCTGACCTACAGACGGGTGAATGAAACCATTACCCGGTTCCAGAAGTTCGCCCAAAGAGTCATTGGTGGCGAGAAGAAGCTGAATCCGGTGGACTACAACACCCTGACGGCTCGTTCAACCTTCCTGACCAAGTGGGCAGAGCAACTGGCTCGTTCGCCTGAAGGAACGCGTGAGAACGTCCTGTTTAAGCGTGTCAAGTGGGCAGCTCAAGTTGTGGATGAGATTCTTAGCTCTCCGACCTTATTCTATGACGAGGAGTGCCGAATCAACCTCAAGCGGGCAATTGATACCCGTAATTGGGCACAGGCTGTCATGGTGAATGAACTCACCACGGCTAAGTCCAAGACCGACAAGTTCTTGGCCAAGGTCAAGTATGCTGCCAGAACGGTATGGACTCATGTCAAGATGACTGCCCAGATTATCTGGAACAGAATCAGGTTCTACG
>CAZHOZ010000027.1:0-1447 GCA_964533895.1 uncultured Candidatus Saccharibacteria bacterium
TTTCTCTGGCTTAAATATATTGCTGAATCTTCTCGAGCACTTGTGAGGGCGTAAGATCACTCTTAATAATATAGCCCACTACACCAAATTTATTAGCGACTTCGCGCGTTTGGGCACTTATCACATTGGAAAGAATGATGACCGGCACCTTAGAGCCGCGCTTATGCAGCTCTTCTAGTACCTCTAAGCCACTCATTTTGGGCATCATAATATCCAGCAAAATAAGATCAGGCTTCTCGGCTTGATACATCTCTAATGCCATCTGACCATCGGCTGCTTCTATCACCTCTATAGAATCAGACTTCCCAAGCTTCATCAGATACATCTTACGTATAAAATCGTTGTCTTCTACAAGTAAAACTCGCTTCATACACCTATCTTATGCCCAAATCCGACACAACGTCAAACAATATTCAAGCATCTTCCTGAAGTAGACGGTCAATATGCTCTGCATAATCGGCACTGTCATCGTTGAGTACAACAAGACGCGGCGTAAACTTAGACTGTGAGCTTTCCCGAACTGCATCACGAAGTCGATTTTCAATAATGGTCTGCTCGTGTTCATCCAAGCGCGCCCAGCCTTGCAGCCAAGCTCTAAGAGTTTTTAAATCGTCAGTAACCTTAACCCGCGTGATAGTAACCCGCTTACCCTGGCGTAAAGACTCAGTCAGTGCGAGCGCCATATGTCGATGTAGCTCGCGCCCAACTTGTTCAGCGCGTCTAGACATTTACAAACTACGCTCTCGCACTTCACGGCGAACAAACTTAAAATGATCACCCACTTCCGGCATTACCTCACCGCGCTCAACCGCCATCCCGCACTCTTCATCTGCAAGAACGGTTTGCGCCGGCTGCATCTGTTTTTGCAACTCAACCAGCTTGGTTGTTCCAAGCACCTCACCATCTCGTTCTATCCTAATCATAGCGTCCGCCTCGGCCTGACCTTGCACAACTTTACCGCCACAAATTACTCGATCCTTCGTGGTTTTAAATACCGCCAAAAGTTCCAACTCGCCCACTTCGGTCTCAATTGCCTCTGGCTCTAAGAGCGCCGTGAGCCATTCACGTACATCATTGAGCAGATCATAAATAACTTGATACAGCTGGAAAGTTACACCCGAACGCTTAGCTAATTGATTGACTGGTCCAGAAATGGTGGTGTGAAAACCCAGTACAATTGCCCCAGTAGCTGTGGCGGTGTGAATATCTCCTTCGGTAATTGCACCAACTCCGCTGGCAGCAATTTTTACCTGTACCTCATCATTACCAATAAGCTGCAGCGACTGCGTAATAGACTCTAGTGACCCCTGAGCATCTGCCTTTAGAATTACTGTCAGCTCTTTTACTGCACCCCGGCTCACAGCCCGCGCCAAATCAGACATGTTCACTGATTTTGGCTTGACAATACTTTTAATACTACTTTTACGCTCTTGTTTAACTTGCCAAT
>CAZHOZ010000027.1:1457-4290 GCA_964533895.1 uncultured Candidatus Saccharibacteria bacterium
GCCAATCTTTAGCTACCTTCTCACTATCTACCACTTCAAACCAGTCACCAAATGCCGGGACTGATTTAAAACCGGTTACAACCACTGGAGTAGAAGGAGTAGCATTTTTTAGGTGCTGACCCGCAAAATCTTCCAGCGAACGGACCTTACCATAGGTACTGCCAGCTACGAGATAATCACCAGTCTGTAATGTACCTTGTTCAATCAATAGCGTGACCGTTACACCACGACCGGTTTCCATGTGGCTTTCTATAATTACACCACGTGCCGGTCCATCATAAACCGCCTCCGGCTTATGGATATCGCTCACCAGCAAAACCATATCCAGGAGTGCATCGAGCCCAGTTTTACTTTTTGCCGAGACTTCCACACATGGCGTCTCTCCACCCCAATCATCAGGCACCAACTCGATTTCTGAAAGCTGCTGTTTAATTCGATTTACGTCGGCATCACTTTTATCAACCTTATTTATGGCTACCACAACGCCAACTCCAGCATCTTTTGCCAAACGCACCGCCTCCCGAGTTTGCGGCTTCACACCATCATCGGCAGCCACAACAATTACCGCTACATCCGTGGCTTGCACACCATGCGCCCGAATGGCTGAAAAGGCCTCGTGTCCAGGGGTGTCTAAAAATGTCAGGGTGCGACCCTTACGATGTACCTGATAGGCACCAATGTGTTGAGTGATACCACCCGCCTCGCGAGCGGCAATTTCTGTATCACGAATTGCATCAAGCAGACTGGTCTTACCATGATCAACATGCCCCATCACAGCAACAACGGGAGGACGCTCTTTTTTCTCACCTGTCTCCACCACATCGCGCGTTGGGCGCTCATCATGCGCAACTTCCAGCTCTACCTCAACTCCAAATTCTTCGGCAATAATGCTGGCTGTATCAAAGTCGATCGATTCGTTGATAGTCGCCATCACACCATTGCGCATCAACTCGCTGATTACTTTCGTTGCCGGCACATCAAGTCGAACCGCAAAATCATGCACGGCAATAGTCTCGGGAATATTTACCTTCCTCAAATCTGCTTGCTTTTGACTCATGTTACTTTCTCCTGTTTTGGCTTGCGGTGACGGCGCGACAAAGCAACCTGCACTCCAACTTCATGCATTTTTCGCGAACAAGCCGGTCTACTACAACTATACCATCCACGACCTGGCTCAACATGTTTTGTGTCCAGAATGAGATCCGCACCACGTAATACCCAGCGCTCCAGTTGGTTTTTGGGAAAACGCCCTCGACACATCCGGCAGGTTCTTTCTGGTGACACATTACCTTTGGGTCGCCCCACTCTGCTCTAAGCCTCCTGCTTTTTGTCGGATTTTGCTGGCTTTAAGGAAAGTGATAGCTTGTGTTGTTCCGGATCGATAGCAATTACGCGAAAGGTCTTCTGCTCACCAACTTTCACCAAAATGTTTGGATCAGCGACATGCTCATCAGAAAGCTCTGATATATGCACCAAAGCCTCAATGACGGGTGTAATTTGCACGAACGCACCGAACGGCGTAATACGATTGATGGTGCCATCCACAGAATCTCCAACCGCAAAACGACTGCTTTCTTTAATCCATGGATCAGATGTGAGCTGCTTAATAGAAAGTGAGAGCTTATCTTGATCGATAGCGATAACTTTTGCTTTTATCTTTTCGCCTACCTTCACGTACTTACCCGGGTTATCAACTCGATCCCAGGCGATTTCAGAGATGTGCACCATCCCCTCCACACCATCAACGTTCACAAAAATACCAAAGTCAACAATGCCCGTAACAATCCCCTCAACCTCACTATTAACTTCGATATTAGCAAGCTTGCCTTCAGTCATTTCGCGACGGGCAGCCTTTTCAGATACAATCAGCTTATTTTGTTTGCGATCAAGATCGAGAACACGCACCATCAGTGTCTGACCGACTAAGTGGTTTAAACGGTGCAAAATCTCATCTTTATCTGCGCCAGAAACACGTGGGTAATTCTCAGCCGAGAGCTGACTCACGGGTAAGAAGCCGCGAATACCATCAACTTCGATGAGCAAGCCACCGCGGTTAGCATCAAATGGAACGATTCCAAACGTTTCGCCACTCTGCAGACGCTCTTCTAATGCTTCCCAACCTTTTTCTTTTGCGACTTTCCGCAAGCTAAGCACCACGTAGCCCTCAGTTGTTTCGGGCTCAATCACCGAAGCTGAAATCGTATCTCCAGGCTGCAAAGTACGTGCTGCCGATTCAATTTCACGACCCAATACGACACCCGTACCAGAAGCCCCTAAATCCAGCCATATTTCGTGTTTTTCCACCGAAAGCACCGTACCTTCTAGAATGTCTCCAGTAATTGGCGCTTTTATCTCTGTTTCAGCCAACAGCTGATCCATTGAGAGTGTTTTTGTCATATTATTACTATTCCTACCTTTCTTATGGAGAGATGTCCACGTTTGACCTTTTTTGCAATTTTAAAACTGTCTACCTTACCCGTAAAAAAGGCTTAGGTCTCAGTTTTTAATTGCCGATCCATCCCATGATTCAGGAAGGCTCGAGATCAATCGCAAATCAGGTTAGATTATACTGTTATATCTGGAAAAAGTAAAGTATAGTCGTCAAAAAGTAACTTGTGTTAATTGCGAATGATAATCCGAATAGGTCAAAAGACTGTCATCTAAAATAAAACCTACTCGCAAGATATATTTATCAATAAGAAATAGATTTCTTGGCCGCCTCTAGCACGTACAAAATATCAGGTTTTGTTTTGTAATAGTTATACGACTAGCGCTTCAGGGCATCTGCAATCTTGCGCTGGCTCAGACTGCGCGAATATAACAAGAACCCAAG
>CAZHOZ010000027.1:4300-9762 GCA_964533895.1 uncultured Candidatus Saccharibacteria bacterium
GGCGTACGGCCACTTGGTGGGGCAACCTGAGGAGTGGCCGATATGGAAGGACTTGGGGACGTGCTGACAGACGGCGTGGGCGAGCTGGTGGCACTGGCACTGGTAGTTGGGGTGCTTGTGGTTGTCGTCGGGGGCGTACTTGGAGATTCTGAGCCTGTTGCCTGCTCGCTCTGCTTAGCTTTTTGCTGCTCCTGTGCCTGTCGCTGTGAATTCCCATAGGCAAAAGTTGCAGCTACAATTAAAATAATCACTGCCACCGCAAGTACAATTTTAACAACAGAATTTTTGAGTATCACGATTCCACCTCGCTTGGTCAAGAGCGACCTTCATATAAATAGCTTTTAGAATTAAATTTTAAAACCCTAAACTCGTGAGTGCAAGCATAATTATTTTGCCCAAAACACCCGTACTCCGGTATTATGGTGCTATGGAGCGCCTAAAAAAAGAAGTTATCGCCATCGATATAGGTGGCACAAAAGTGCGTATCGGTCGCGTTAATGGTCATGGCCTCATTGCGCAGTTTGTAGATTTCCCCACCCCGGCCGCTGAAGTTGAAATGCTTGAAAAGACCATCGCCGCCGTGCATACCTTAACTGACCCAGCCGAGCCGATTGCAATCGGTATCGCAGCACCAGCCCAAATCGATCGTAAAAAGGGCACCATTGGTCCATGCACTCACATCCCAACCTGGAAAAAACTGCCCATCGTGGCTAGCTTACATGAAGAGTTTGGCTGTCCTATTGTCTTAGAAAACGATGCTACACTGGGTGGAGTATGTGAGGCATTGATTGGCAGTGGTCGCACCCATCGCTATGTTCTCTACGTTACTATTTCCACCGGTATAGGGTCAGCTCTGATTTTGGATGGCAAGCCCCTGCCCGGTCCTTATAACCCCCAAGGCGGGCAAATGATATTAGTCGATCATGTACGCAACCCTCTCTATGGTAGCTTTGAGTACCTAGCAAGCGGCAAGGCTATCGTGCGCGGATACGGCAAAATTGCTGCCGATATACGCTCAAAAAAAATCTGGAACGAGATTACACGACCATTAGCTCAAGGACTCCACAACCTGATTGTAGCGACAAATCCAGAGATCGTTATACTTGGTGGTGGCGTTTCCAAGCATCACAAAAAATTCATGACACCACTGAAACAACATTTGGCAGAGCTTACCTATGCACCAAAATTTCCACTACCACCGATTAAGCCTGCCAAACACATCGAGACAGCCCCACTGATTGGCGCTGGACTCATCGCCCACGCCGTTCGCGACCGTTAAAAAAATGCTAGAATAACTTCATGAGGGTGAAGTTACGCACGACAAGCCAGCGCATTATGCAAGATTTTTCGCTCTATCAGTTTCTAGAAAGTGATGATTTTTACTTCGATGCCGCCAGTGATTGTATTTACTACGATTCTGCAAGTCTAGCAATAAATCGAGGCGTTGTGAGCCTTTTACACGAGATTGCCCATGCCGAACTTGCACATTTCGATTATCGTACCGATTTTGAGCTATTTGCCATGGAGACGCAGGCCTGGATGAAAACCCGTACCCTCACCCATTATTATCAGGTAGAATGTTCTGATAATTTTATTCAGAACTGCCTTGCAAGCTATGGCAAATGGGTCGAGGCTCGCAGTACCTGTCCGACCTGCACAAACTTTTCTCTACAGGAGAACAAGACCACCTATCATTGTTTTTCCTGCCAAACCCGCTGGCACATCGCTGAAGGCACTGAAGCCAGCATCCGTCGTATTAAACTTGATTACCTCCCACAATAAAACCCCGCAAACTGCGGGGTTTTATTGTGGGAGGGTTTAGTCCTAAGATTAGGCAGCTTTTTTAAGCTTGCTTTTTCTTACGAGCCTGGCCACCCTTACGACCTGCTTCGCGAGCAAGTTCTGGGTTAGCAGCAAAGCCACCACCTGTGCTTTTCTTACCGCCAAGTGCACCGATACGAACGTAAAACGTCTTACCGTAGCGCTTGCGGTTAGTCTCAGCAGCCTTAAGGCCACCGGGTTTTGTTCCTGGCATAGCGTTCTCCTTGATAATTACTTTCAAATCAAGTAGCTAGCGCTTGAGCTGACCCTCCACAGTCAGCACCATTACTCTTTTTCTAAAACCACTCCGGTAGACCCTCAATACATTTGAAGTGACTACCAGAGTGGTAATGTTTATACTCTATCAGCTTATGCTTGTTCTGTCAATGCTTTTTAGAGTCGTTTTTTTAAAAGCTCCTTACTCCGCCCAGCACCAGATGAGGAAGCAACGACCAACTAGTTTAGTAGACCCTGGTTTTGAGATATTCCCAGCAGCATCTTGGGCATAGATTTCGTAAGTGTACGGAGTATTGGCAGATATGCCATAGTCTCGATAGCTTGTAGTGGCAGATGTCCCTATTTGAGTACCGTTACGCTTAATGAGGTAGTTACTAACTCCGACAAGATCGTACGATGAAGACCAACGCAGATTGTTGTAGTAGGAAAACTTGAGGGTATCGAAACTTACACTAGCCTTAACACTACTTGGGGCGGAAGGAGCGATATTGTCAACAGTAGGAGGTGGAGGTGGGGGTGGAGTGGTGGGGGTTGGGGTGGCTTGAGTGGTCGCAGAGGTAGTAGTACCAGTGCTAGTATTTCCAGCCGCATCACGAGCTACTACTTTATAGTTGTATTTTGTGGAGGCAGTAAGACCAGTATCTGAGAAGTTAAGCGCAGTACCAGAATATATTTGGGTACCATTACGAGTCAGGATGTAAGTTGTAACACCAACCGCATCAGTGGCGGCTCGCCAAGAGAGATCAATCCGTGAGGTACTGATAGCTGAAGCCGAGAGCGAATTCGGACCATCCGGTGCTGTAACATCTGGTGGTGGCGTCGGTGGAGTTACGGTGGTTGTTGGTGGTGGCGTCGGTGGAGTTACGGTGGTTGTGGGTGGTGGTGATCCAGCCGCATCACTCAACGCTCCATACTGCTGAGTCCCGGCTGGTACATAGGTATTGATAATCGCATTAGTGCCAGTAAAGGCTGGGATTTTATAAGCTTGAGTGTTAGCATTCACCAAGCTATCGGTTCCAGTTCCATCGGTATTGACCCACGAGTTACCCGACTTACCTTTCGCATCCAAGCCAGCAATACCAACCGGCGAACCCGCAAGGGCCTTCGTCCAATCCGATATTGCTGTGTAGTCAGTTTTGCCATCACGAATTATCCGAGACGTACCATTGGCATAGACATTGCCGTCCATGATTGTTTGCGGAATGCCGCGCGTCGGATCAGCCTTATGTATAATCTTATCGATTGTGGTGGAGGCAGAAGAATTTGAGAGCGTAATACACATACCAACACTTTGCGAGCTACCACACAAGCTACCACTGCCGGTGCGTGGATAGGCAATAATATTGTTTACCATTACATCAATGCGCGGCATCCAATCCATAGTAGAGCCAATGGATGATGCAAAACGGCCTTGACGATCACTACTTGGAGACTCTTCACCTCCACAGTTTGCTTTATTTTCTGCGCAACCGGGTCTTGAGCGCCCATCCATGTATAAACCTATAGGATCAACACCACCAATTATCGTATTGTTCACTAAGCGCAGACCAGAAGATCCAGCAAGCTTCACTGCTTGACCTGAACCTTGTGCCGGCGCAGCAATATAATTATTTGCCATAGTCAACCCATCCGATATTTCGAAAAACAGTCCTGCGCCAATATTGTTCTCAATGTGGTTATTGACAGCCACCACATTAATGTTGCTTTGATCAAACCACAAGCCATGTGACTTATTATTGGCGATATAGCTATTAAAGACCTTGGTTGCCCGAGTTCGTCCCGTCTTTAAAGCACCACTTGCCGGTGATGACTTAAACTCATCAAAAATATCGGCATCCGTTATCTTCACCGAATCCATTGTAAAATTATCAGTCTGATTAGCTTCGATTGACTGCCAAGCAACTCTACTCACAGTGGTATTTTTAATCGTAACATTATCATTTTCGCCGCTATGAATACCGTCATAAGGCAAGTCAGAAACTTCAATATTATTAGCCGTGAAATTATTCGAACCAGCCTCTAGCGTAATAACGCCGTAATCATTAGCATTTGGCGAAAAGCGACTTATACGAATTCCTTCGAACGTAACTCTCTTAGAGAATACTTGAAATAGCCGATCGCGGTCTGTACTTGTACCGTCACCAGGTCGCGATGTTTCAATTGCCGCTTTACCGGCATCATTTGCTGTTAGATAAAGCCGATTGTTGGCAGAATCTACATAAAACTTACCATCCTGCAAGGTTGATTTACTAAGCACTTGTTTGAGGGGATTTGCACCAATCCATACCTGATCTGCATAACGACCAACTCCATCACCCAGAAGATTACTCATGTTTGATGGAATGTCAAAGTCGACTCCTCCACCACCTCTTAATGGTCTCGGTGTATAGCTGCGATACTTATAGCTCCCTTCAGTCGTCCAGCCACCGCTTGCCTCAACCGAACCACGAATATCTGGGATTTGCCCAGAAGCAGCAATTATTCGCAAGCCATCCTTTCCTGATCCACTGATTGTGATGTTCCTCTGACCTCGATATGTACCTCCAGCTAGCACAACCGTACTATTTGCACTAGTTATCTGGCTAACGGCTCGAGACAACGTACATGGATCATTCGGCGATGTACATGATGAAGTAGTTGAGCCCGTCGGCGAAGCATAACGAATAGTGCCGGTAAGCGTTGAGGAGCTATAAGAAATCGGTAGCTTAGCACCAGCACCTGCCCCAGCCTTGACTGGCTGCAGAGCATTATAGCGTGCTGTTCCTGCTAGTGTCATGGTCAGATAAACAGCAGCTACAAGTACAGTTAAACTCACAAGTATAATGAGTGATACTTTACTAAAGAGAGGTAATCTCGACAGTGAAGCACTCAATGAGCTGTTTGCGCGTCGTGACCTTGGAGTATTAGACGTGTATGACTTTTTTGCACTACCTCTAGTAGATGATTTTGATATTGATTTTTTGGGAGTTGGTTTTCTTTTTGAGACTGCCATAATATTTTTATAAGGCCTTTTATCTAAATATGCTATATATTCTGAATTTTATAGTTGTTATGCCTATGTGTCAAACATTTTTTTTAAAAGCTCCTTACTCCGCCCAGCACCAGATGAGGAAGCAACGACCAACTAGTTTAGTAGACCCTGGTTTTGAGATATTCCCAGCAGCATCTTGGGCATAGATTTCGTAAGTGTACGGAGTATTGGCAGATATGCCATAGTCTCGATAGCTTGTAGTGGCAGATGTCCCTATTTGAGTACCGTTACGCTTAATGAGGTAGTTACTAACTCCGACATATTTTAAGCACAAAAAACCACCTGTTTTAAAACAGGTGGTTTTTTGTGCTTAAAATATGTCGGAGTTAGTAACTACCTCATTAAGCGTAACGGTACTCAAATAGGGACATCT
>CAZHOZ010000028.1:0-9753 GCA_964533895.1 uncultured Candidatus Saccharibacteria bacterium
GAACGCTCGCTGAAGCCACCCGAAATGAGCTATTAGGCACATTACTGAATGCAGACGAAACACTTGTGATTACTGAGTATAACGGCGTACAGCGTATGTTATATGCAGAATGCACAAATCCTGTGATCAACGAGTTTACTGGTGGTCACGCAACCTTTGATCTTGGTTTTACGGCATACGATCCGTTTATTTACGATCAAACAAACACCACTGCTGTATCTGTTAGCCCGGTGACGACTGTACCTAACAATAACTCGTTTACAGTCAGCTGTACTGCACCGATTGCACCTGTTATTACAGTGACAATAAACTCACTAACTGCAACAGGCGTACAAGAAGTATGGTTACACGATACTGTTACAGGTCTTGGCTTAACGGTATCACGCGAATGGACTGCTGCTGATGCATTAGTTGTTGATACGTTTAATGGCACATGCAAAGTAAACGGCACAGAAGTAGATTATTTTGGTACATTTCCTACATTCAAAACAGGTTCGCGCTCGCTCAAGTATTACGATACATTTACTGCGCGAAACGTGAATATTAGCATGGTATATAAAGCTAGGTATTACTAATGGCACTGCATGACGGTATACCAAAAGCTGTCGATCTGTACGATAATTTTAATGACAACAGTATTGACGCTACAAAGTGGGGCAGTTTTGGTGCAACAGTATCTGAAACATCAAGCCAGTTACAACTCACCAGTACATTAGCTGGCGATTATAAAGGTTTGTATTCTCAAACGAACTGGGATCTTACAGATAGTGAAATAAGCTGTGAACTTGTTAATGCAGGTAATCAGGCACTTGCAAGCTGGCAAGTCATACCCGTACTTGCACAACTCGACGCGAGTAATCAGCTATATTGGCTTATACAAGCGAATACTATGTACGCAGTTAAAGTAGTAGCAGGCGTTACGACTAATGTGTACTCGGTTGCGTACTCAAGCACAACGCACAAGTATTTGAAGATACGCGAACGATTTTCAAAAATATACTACGAGTTTTCAACAGATGGTGAAGTATGGACAACTGCGCACACGATGAACACGCCATTTGATGTTGGTTCTGCCAGTTTACAAATGCAAGCAGGTACATACGCAGTCGAAGGCAGTACTACTACAGCTATATTTGATAACTTTAATTGTCAGGCGAGCTTACGCACTGATGCTAAAACACCAAGTGCTGCTGGTGCTGCATCTAATCAATTTACTAATCCTAATAACGGGCTGATACTTGATGCAACTAACTATGCTACAAGCAGCACAAATGCACATCGTCAAGACTATTATAATTACAGTATTGTCGTACCAACAGGCGCAACAATAGTCGGCATCGAAGTGATCGTGGCTGCGAAGCAAGCAGCAGGCTCGACTAATACATTGTCAGTTGATTTAACATGGAACGCCAGCAGCTCATTTACTGCTACGAAAACTACATCAACACTAACAACAACGCTGACAAATTATACGCTCGGTGGCTCGACAGACACATGGGGGCGAACATGGGCAGCAAACGACTTTAGTAACAGCTTATTTAGATTGCGCTTAACTAATAATGTAAGTGGTGGTAATACTACTCAACTCGATGGTACGAGCATTCGCGTGTATTACACGTTTTCACAAACTGCTGTTATTGAAGATGTAAATGATATACGCAAGCGCATGACCATCAAGGCAGATGGATTATTCGGCGATTTGTACTCTGTATTTTCATATCCATCAGACAATAATCTAGGCTTCAGTGGTGGCTTTATTTATGCCGGCTCAAACTTGGCGTTATATCATAACCTGAATGTCGGACAAACATGGAACGCAACAAGCGCAGAAGTGGGGTATATACGCTTTGATACGAGCGCGATACCTGATGACGCGCGCATTATATCAGCGCGACTTGAAATGTATTGCTCAGGCTCACAAAACGCTGTCGCAGGCTGGAAAGTAGAAGCGCGTGCATATAATTATGGTTACAGATTAGATACGGGCGATTGGTATAACACTACAAAAATAGTCGATAAACTACCATTATTAGCTGTACATAATGCGACTGAATTAAAGTTTGGTGATGATGCTAACGATTTTGTATCGACCAAAGCAATGGTTGATAACATCAATATGTCAGGTTTCACGAGTATGATGCTTGTTTCTAATCGCTTAGTAAACAACATTTATGGTGATTATGGCGGATCTTCAAATGCTGACAAAGTAAGCTTTTATACTCCATCTGATTACGGCTACGAACCGCGTCTAGTCATAGAATACGATGCGACTGTTGATTATCCTGCTGGCGAGCGCGATAAGCGCGTTGAAATAAAACTTTATGATAAAGACGGCAATTACGTTAAAAAACTTAAAACCGTATCTGACGACTATGCAATCACTAATGAAATAAATAATGCAGGCTCAAGCTATGACTTTGATATAGCAGAAGATATGGATGCTGTAGATGAAGATTATCTGATCGGCGCAATAATCAAAATATACGCGTATGACGAAGTGCGTGCTGATGGCATACTGATATATGACGGCAAGATAACTGGTGTATTAGCTAATGAAAACAATCTAAAAATTACATCTGTTGCTCGCAGCTCAGACATGGGTCGTTATAGCTTTGAAAAGATAGTTAGTACAACTGCCGTTAATCCTGGCAGCGCATCTACGATCGGTGGCTCAACGCTTAAATCACTATCAACTACTGCAACGTGGGCTGCACAAGGGTTTATACCGTCGTATACTAATCTATCGCAGATTGCTTTATGGGCGACTACAGTTCTTGATGACTCTCAAATATGCATTTACGACGCTAACGGCACACAGCCTGGCACACTCATAGCAACAGCGACCGATGTACGATCATCAGGTTACGATAATAGCGCAGGATCTAACTTCTATACCGCTACGTTTGCTACGCCATTAGAATTACAAATTGGTCAGAAATACTTTGTGGTTATAAAAGGCATTGCTAGTGTTATGCAAAATACATCCTTTTATTCTAGTGGCACTGTATGGGATAGTACAAATAGTGGTACAAGTTGGACAGAAGATACTACTAAAGATATACACATCATCTATTATTTTGGCACATATTCAACGACCGTATCTTACACCGACACTGATCCTGCATACATTGTGCGTGATGTACTCGACTCGTATGCGCGCATAGGTGGCGAAGTTGTCTACGATGGTGGTTCTGTGTTGTATACAAACGATGCAGAAACAGATAGCGCAGACACTGATATAACATTAACTATTCAAAATGTATCTATTCTTGAAGCGTTACGCACAGCATTACAATACGCACCGCGTAACTGGTACTTCGTTGTTGATGTAGCTCAGCAAAAGCTGTACTTCAAAGAGCGCGCTGACGACGCAGAATACGCGCTTATCGTTGGTGAAAATGTTTCTAATCCTGAAATAAACATCACCGATCGTGATATGGCTAATCTTGTTTACTTTACTGGTGGTTCGACTGGTACAACGAACTTATATGTTAAAGGCACAAAACAAGGCAGTATCGATTTATATGGTCGCTATGCTACGCAGATAACTGACAACCGCGTAACTAGCTCTACAACTGCACAAAAAGCGATTGCTAAAGTATTGTCAGAAAAGGGCAGCCCGACTATTGAAGGGCGCGTGACGATTGCTGATGCGCCAGTTAATGGCGTTCGTGGTTACATTATTGAAAACTTGATACCAGGGCAAACAATTAACTTTACAAACATTGGCACATGGGGTGTACAACGTCTTGACTCGATTATTCTTGATGATATATGGCTCGACTATAAGCTGTATGATTACTCGACATTCGTACTGCAAATCCAAAAAGTTACACTAAAGCCTAACATGCTTGACATACAGTTTGAGTCACCGCGAGCTGACATAACAAAGGTGATGAATGAGCAGACTAAAAAGATTACTGATCAACAGACTATTGCCAACCCAGACACGCCAGCATAATATTGATATAAAGGAGTAACCATGAGCTTATTAGACCAACTACAACGAGGCAAGCGACTGACAGCAGATTACTTGTATGACTTGCTTTATGGTATTGCTAATGGTGACTTGTCGACTACGAATAATAACTTACCGTTGTGGCGAGGGTATGATGTCAAAGATCATGTTATGACTGGCTGCGTATGGTCAGGCGACAGCTATGGGTCAACAAGACTAGCTTCGATGACAAGCGGTATTGTGTGTATTGGAGGTCAAATTGTATCAGTTGACGCGGTTGCTAACCGCACATTTATTGCGTCAAGAGACACATATGTAGATGTTGATGATACAGGCACGTTATACTACACGGATGTAGCTAATAATGCAGCCAGCCCAGCACTAACTACGGGGCGTATGCGCATAGCGATAATAGTGACTGGTGCTTCGAGTATAGCCAGTGCCGCTTCTGTTAATCAGGGTCAAGAAGATAAGCTGCTGCCAATAGCCTCAAGCTCCGCGTACTCTGTGACTGACTCGCTAGGCAATCTTATATGTAACCGTAGCCCGAATAAGACAGTTATTGGATACAGACAATTTACAACTGGTGACTCAACAAACCCAACTGGTACATATAAAATACCTCAGCTATCAACGTTGGTAGTACAAGCTGACGGGCTAAGAAAGATAAAGCTGACAGCATATGTTGACTTCGGACAAAGAACATCAGCTTCTGATACAAATGCTCATGTGTATATAAAAGAAAGTTCAGTAATAATTGCACTATCTGTTGGTAGACTTACTGGTACGTCTGGTAGTCTTAATCGTTCGGGAGTGGTGGCTACAGCTATCACAACACCATCTGCAGGGTCTCATACATATGACACTTATTGTGAACTTGCTGTCGGTGGCAATATGACAATTACCGCGCATAGGTGCTTCATATTGGCGGAGCTTATCTAAAAAGTGGACAAGAAGCCAACTCAGCGTCAATCGTTTGAACTTATAGAATACAAGCTTGATACATTGATGGACACTGTATCAAAAGGATTTGCACGCTTAGATAATCAAACAACTGATATGCTTAAACGCATATCTGTACTAGAAATATGGCAATCAAAAGTTGATGTTGATTTGAAAAACATCGAGCATGTGCTGCAAAAAGAAGAACCTGAAGGTAAATGGAGTGAAAATCTGATACGCATTATTATTATTGTTGCTAGTGCGCTTGGCACAGCGTTGACGATCATACTATCACAGGTGAAGAAATGAGACCTGTATTATGGGGGTTAACCAGCATTCAACTCATTGGCTTGCTTAGGCTTATACCGATTATGACGATATTTTCGATGACTATATATCGCAAACATATCATGTTAACTATATGGTCAGGTTCGTTTGTTATAGCCACAATCGCTAATGCATTTTATCAAAACCAATTTGTAGCAGGTACATTCAGCTCAATATCAGCTTACGCAGCAGCGTATGTGGTTATACCATATTTGACGCATCATTATAAAAAACATAATGCTTTGACGAATAAGAAGCAAAAGCCTACACTAAGCGTAAGAGGAGTTAAACATGGCAACGTTCGCTGATGTAGATGCAACCATAGCTCGCTGGAACAACCGTCAATGTGATCGTGATGGTTTTCCTGCTGGTCAACCGTTTCAATGTCATGATTGGGCCGCGCAATACTCACAAGAAATAGGTGGACCGACATACTTGCCAACACCAACTACAGGTGGTGCGCGCGATGTATACGAGCAATATGATAACTTACCGACTGTAAAAGCTTTTTACGAGCGTATACAAAACACTCAAACATTTGTACCGCGTAAAGGCGACATAATGGTATGGACAGCAATGCCAGGCAACAACTACGGGCATATCGCGGTGTGTGACGGTGAAGGTGATACTAATTACTTTATGTCATATGATCAGAACTGGAATAACGTATATCGTATCGTGCGTGTACGTCACAATTACAATTATGTGCTTGGTGTATTACGCCCGCGCAATTTAACTAACGTAGTGCAAGGAGAACAGCCTATGAATGATCAACAATACAAAGATGCATATAACATTGTGTTACAGCGTAATCCTGAGCAAACTAAGGCTGATGGGCGTACTGGCATGCAGTTTATCTATGACGCACGCGCTGAGCTAAAGCAGCAACGTGATGCTATCAATGCTAAATACGCAAGCAAAGAAAAAGAAGCAGCCGATAACGCAGCGAAAGCAGCAGCAGCACAAGCAGCGTTAACCGATGCGCAAAAACAAGTTGCACAGATTACACAGCAGTATCAGGACTTACTAAACAAACCAAAGCAACCTGTTAGCGAAGATGAAGCTGCGCAAGTTGTGACTGAAAAGATTAACCCGATCTGGGCTTTTATCAAAAAAGTATTAGGGGGATTGAAATGATAAGTAAAAAACTATTGCTCGCTTTAATTGCGATAGTTGCATTTGTAGTCTTGTCAGTAGTAGGCAAGATCAGCGGTAACGATGCGGTCGAGGCTATCAAATGGGCTTTAATTGTCTATGTACCGTCTCAGGCGGTCGTAGACGCAACGGAGGCTTACGCAAATGGCAAAAACGGTTAGTGCCTTGTCTCGCGCAAGAAAACGCGGCTATGACGCTCGTATTGCGTTTGAGCGACGATTTAATCGCGAATACAAACTGCATGTCGCATGGTTTATCGTACTCGGTATGATGATCGGCGCACTTGTTGTTTTTTTGGCCTACTTGCTTAATACATAAACACTAGCTAGTCTCCCTGAACTTTATCAAGGCGTTAGCTAGTTGTTATATGAGAGAGTGTATAACTTGTATGAACAGGTGTATTGATCAATCTTCATTGCAATACTTGAGCCAGCGTACTTCCCTACCTGCATACTACAGCTATTATATTGACCACATTGTCGCTCGTTATGAGCTTCAGGTATGACTAGTGCTGTATAGGTCGTTGCGGTGTTTTGATATGTGCCAGGTCACCGGGACTGGTATCACCCTCCGATGAGTCCCAGATGAATAAAAAAGCCCCTCGTTGGCGAGAGGGGCCTAAGAACCGTGACTGTAATCACAGTTTAACAAACCACCCTCCCAGATGTCAAGCATTAATCATTCGTTTGGTGGCCAAGAAGTAATCACGATTCTTGGTTAGTCATAATGATATACATAGACCGATCATTTGTAAAGTCGTGATTGCTATGACATAAGCTAAATGCACAAAGTTGTTGATAAGTAAGTTGACACAGGTAGTGTAATGAGCGATAATGTACATGTAATTAAAGGAGATGACATGGTGAGTAAGTATAGCAAAGCAACATCATTAGACGGTGGTCGACATTGGTTAGCTACTGTCAACGAGCGCATTACGAGCTTGAGACTTGATCAAGCAGTAGCGCGTGATAAAAAAGAGTGGTTTCGTATTGAAGATCAGCTACAAGAACTATACAAAGAGCGACGTGAAGCACAAAAAAATATTGATGGGTTTGAAAAGATGACTCGTAAGTTTGACAAGGTGTTCGAATGATAACCAAAGCACAAGCTGAAGCACTGGTGAATGAAAATAACGGCGTATGTCCGCACTGTGCGAGCAAAATCAAAATCTATCGTTACAGGGTCAACAAACAGATTGTGTACATTCTTAAAAAAATGTACGAAGCTCAAACACCTGATGAGCCTGGTGTAAACTTTACGAACTTAGATATGCCCTATCGTCTTGGTACTCAGCGTACAAAGATGCGTTTGCATGGCTTAATCGTACGAGTACGCAATGCTGATGGTACGAAAATGGCTGATACCTGGCGTATTACGACTAAAGGCTTTAACTTCTTGCAAGGTGTACCGATCGAAGAAGTTGTGGTTGTGTTCGCTAATCAGGTAATCGGGCATGAAGGTAGACTCGTTACGATTGTTGATGTAACAGGTGAAGCTGGTGATATGTTTGGTGTAGCTGGTGTTACGCCTACTGAGTCACGCGTGTATCACGATGTGCGCAAAAGCATACGCGACCGCAAATACGAAGCAGCATTTGTAGGTCGCTCAAGTCACTATCAGACTGGCGAAACATATATTATTGCTACGACAAAAATACAGATGGGTCAGCCTATCATGGTGCGCATCGCAGGAGTAAGTAATAGCGAAGTTGCATACAAAGATATTGCCGAGTTTCAACGTAATTGGAAGATCATCGGGGAGGTGCAAGAGTGAAAATACTGCAAATGAAAGAGACTGTATATATCCGCCACTGGTTAAAATGGTATGTCGGTAGTAATGGCGATAAGAAACTTGAAAGATTAACGTTCGGTGATGTCGATGACCTATTTGATATGGCGATGGACTCGCTGATGGAGGGTAAAAAACATGAAAAAATTAGAAAAGCGAATACTGATCATGCTGAGCTTACTGAGCTGCTTGATGATAGTTTCCTTGATGATAACGGCAAGCCGTCAAAATCAGGTTATAAAACAAAACGAAATAAGTAACTGCATATCATCATACGTTGGCTATGACGTGTCAGGCTATAACTGGCAAGCAAACCGTTACAAGACAACACAGCAGCTTGTGATCGAGTCAAAACTTGACTCACCGCATCCAGCTAACGTGATTGATGATTGCTTAAGACGATAGGATAAGACATATGATACAACTAGCGAACTGTAATACTTTGTATTGGATAGAAGGGTCGAGGTCGGGGTCGTGGTCGAGGTCGTGGTCGAGGTCGTGGTCGGGGTCGAGGTCGGGGTCGTGGTCGAGGTCGTGGTCGTGGTCGAGGTCGAGGTCGAGGTCGGGGTCGTGGTTGAGGTCGTGGTCGGGGTCGAGGTCGGGGTCGAGGTCGTGGTCGGTATAACAAACTTAAAGGGAGATAATAAAATGGTAAAGACACTTGAAATTAGCGATGAAACTTACGAGAAGATTAAGGAACAACTCACGCCAGACGAGCTAGTCGATATTTCTACGCTCGATGACCTGGTGGGGCAGAAACTCTACATCCGAACGGTTACATACCACTGCACGGGTAAGGTAGTGAAGCGCATGGGCGCGTTTATCCAGCTAGAAGATGGTGCGTGGGTTGCTGATAGTGGAAGATTCACCCAGGCTATTAGGGACGGTGAGTTGGAAGAAGTCGAGCCGGTTGGCACTATGTGGGTAAACCTATCTTCGGTAGTAGACTTCTTCCCATGGAGACATAAACTACCTACTGAACAGAAGTAGGATAGGAGAGGTACAGCCTAATGAGTAGTACACAAGTTTAACTAAGGAGATATTATTATGGCAAAGCAAGAAACAATCACATTGAACGGTAAGACTTATGTTGAGGTAGACCCAAACAAAAAAGACATCACCCCAGCAGTTGAGACTGACCACATTATTGTAATAGCTCAACGAGGCTGGATATTTGAAGGTCATCGAGATAAGAATGTAAAAGATAAAATCCAGTTGCTCAACGCAAATGTTGTTCGCGCGTGGTCTAACGGCAAAGGTATTGGTGGGCTGACATTCAAGGATAATGTATCAGATTATAGGCTTGACCCAGCAGGAACAGTATCGTTTCCGAACGAAGGCGTAATTTGCGTAATTGATATTACTTCATGGTAGTCTGAACATGTATACACGCAATCCTAACACGGTCGATATAGTGCAGCCGATGGCTGAAGTTGCTGACAAGAAACGAGGCTACGGCAACGGCGACGGCGACGGCTACGGCGACGGCTACGGCGACGGCTACGGCTACGGCGACGGCAACGGCTACGGCAACGGCTACGGCTACGGCGACGGCTACGGCTACGGCAACGGCTACGGCGACG
>CAZHOZ010000029.1:0-9348 GCA_964533895.1 uncultured Candidatus Saccharibacteria bacterium
GCCAGCGATAGAGCTCGCGCAGGGTTTTTATGCGTACGATAGTTACAGCTGGATTAATAGTATCTGGGAGAACGGGGGCGTCGTGGGCAATAACTAGCGTCTGGCAATCAATCTGGTGGGCTGCAATCATACTCGCAATGATATCTCGAGCCGGTCGCAGGGTACCGTCTAATGACAACTCGGCTGCGAAGAGTATGGTATTTGCCTGTTTGGGGATTTGTTTCGAGGCAATCAGTATGCCAATCGCCATGGCTAGTTCGAAGCCGGTCCCGTGCTTGGCTGTATCAGCAGGAGCTAGATTAAGCACGATTTTGCGCATAGGAAACTCCAGTCCACTATTACGAATAGCACTACGCAGGCGCTCTCTAGATTCCTCAACGCTTTTTGTCGGGAGACCCACTAGCGAGATGCCGGGAAGACCAGCAAAGATATCAGTCTCGATAGTAATACGGTGAGGCTTTGCACCGTGATGTGTGAGGGTGTGGGTGCGTGCTAGCATGTTCGTTGTCTCGATTAATTACGAACACTATACCGAACAAAGAATATCTAAACAAGCTTGAGAGTCTTAGGCGCTAGTGCGATACCACTCAGCAGCAGCTTCGGGTGGAATAGTGTTGATGATAATTCCGGTAGAGACCTCGAGCCCACCCCATGGGGACACGACGTTGCGTCCCTTGAACTTGAATGCCAAGCGCTGGTGTGCGACCAAACCTTCTTCAATTGAGAGGTTATAGTTAATACTATTGTTACTCAGCTTCTCGGTAATTTGCTTCATGAGTGGTGCCAACGATGCAATTTCGTGACCTGTTAGGTCGCTCAAGTGTATGGTGCTGCGCTTTGGTAAGATCCACGCTTCCATTTGCCACTGGGGAGCATAGGGAGTAAACGACAGCCAGTCGTCATTCTCGGCAATAATACGCAGGTTTTCACGTTTTTCAAAATGGATGATGTCATCGTATGGATCACGGGCATTTTTGAGTATAAACTGCTGAATCGTGCGGGCTTCATCACGCAGACGTGGTGGTTCAAAGGGAAGCGCAAAAATTTGTGAGTGGGCGTGGGCTAACGAAGCGCCGGCTTCGTAGCCATCATTGCGGAAAATACTAACATACTTGATATGCGGCATATCGTGGAGCGCTTGAGCACGAGCCTGATAAGTAAGCAGTATTTTTTCAATCTGTGGGGTAGGAAGTTCTCCAAATGCTGTGTTACGCAAGGGTGTATCGATGACGATTTCTTGGGTGCCATAGGCATCTGGGTTGTCGATTGTGAGGGCAGGAAACTTATTGGCAACTACTTTTACGGCCCAACCGTCACCCTTATCGTTAGGCAAGGTGTAGACCTCTTTTTGTAAGTCGAGGCGTGGGGAACTAGATGTTTCAACAAGTGGGTGATCGCTTGTGGCAGCATCATAAGGACGACCAGCGCGTTTTGGCGCGATGAGCACATAATACTCATGGATATAATCTCGACGCACTTCAGTTTTCATACCTTCCGTTTTGAGATTGAGGCGATTATGATGCGCGTCAGATTCTTTTTGAGGTACAGCAGACAAAGGGGCTTCAGCTTGCTGTTGCCCCCCTAAGTTTTTTGATTCTGGCAGTGGTAATGGTCTAAATCCATCCATTACACTTATGATACCTGAAGCAGAGGCAAAACGTAAGTAGTATGGCTTATTTGGACATTCGTTCGGCAAGGAAATTGATAATTGTACGTGCAGCTTCTGGTTTACTGAGTTCAGCTAAGCGAGCCTCATAATTTGGGTAGTCTTTGTAGATCTCACTGATTGAAGAAATAATTTCACTACTCTTGTGGGCAATATGGCCAAGTTTATAGCGTTCTACGAGCTCGGCATTGCCTTCTTCTTGTCCAGGGATAATCTTATTTATAATCAGAGGTTTTTTGGCAGCAATACACTCCATAACCGTTGAACCACCGGCCTTTGTTATAACAATATCACTCGCCTTAATAAGCTGGGGCATATGGGCTGTCCAGCCGATTAGGTAGCTGTGTGGGGGTGACCAAAGCACGTCGTGTGCGATGTGGCGGTGCAATTCTGCATCCCGGCCAGTTACCACGAGCAGGGTGTGGTCTGGGTAGTGAGTTGAGATAGCCGAGCACACGCGCCGAACGTATGGTGCACGCAGAGCAGAGGCACTGAACAAAATAATTTTTCTATCTCTTGGTATTTTCATCTCTGTCAGAACTTGGTCGACATCGGAATTATCTTCCATAAAGCTTTCGTGTACTGGATAGCCTAAGTCGTAAATTTTCTCGTCCTGCACACCGAGAGTGTGTAGGCTAGAGGCAGTTGGTTCGTTGGCAACGATGTAAAAATCACTATCTGGAATCGTCCAGGACGAGTGAACAGAAATTGAATCTGTAATTAGTGTTGCAAATTCTACATCAGGAAAGTTATTTTTTGAAATTTGGAGAGCCAGATACTGCCAAATCGGGTAGTTTGAAATAATCAGATCGGGGTGGTGTGAAGCTAAGATGTTTCGCAGGTGACCTTGTCTAAGGGGATAACTCAAGAGATTTGCTAGTCGGATGGGCGTGTGCGTGATATCGGTTGAGGCATACATCCACTTGTAGAGCGCTGGCAAGTGCTTGGTGTTGATCTCGTACATTTTCTTCGAAGTCTTATTGAATAGTTTGCTAATTTCTTGAGAAAAATCAATAATTTTTACATCGATATGTAGTTCTGGGTGGTTATTTGCCGCACTTTCGAGAGCTTTAGCGGTAGCTATATGGCCCTGTCCAAAAGATGAGGATAAGATAAGTATTGTTTTATTTACAACTTTAGGCATATTTCAGATAATTCTCTTGTAGATTGTTTCTAGTTTTGTAGCTTGTTTATCTATAGTGAACTCAGCGGCTTTCTTGTGGGCAGCTTCACCCATTTTTTGACGGAGAGCAGGGTTGTGTGCCAGCTTAATAATGGCCTCAGCGAAAGGCTCAGGTTTGGGTGGGGCAAGGATCCCGGAAGTGCCATCACCTGCCACTAGTGACAAGTCGGGGTCTGAGTAGATGAGCGGTACACGCATGTAGGCGGCTTCATTTAATACAAGTGCCTGGGTATCGGTCATGGAGGGGAAGGCAAAAATATCAGCGTAGGCGTAACGCTCCAGGGCTTCTTCACGGGGCAAGCCACCAGTGGTTACGACTGCGCGTGATAAACCGAGCTCACGGACGCGCGCGCGCATTCGTGGCAAGTAAGGGCCAGGACCGACAACACATAGTCGCAGCGAGGTATCTTGCTTATAGGCAAGGGCAAAGGCTTTCAACAGTACACCCATATTTTTTTCCTGAGCTACTCTGCCAACATACAAAATTGTTGTAGTTTGATCATCTTTATCTTTCGGCTGTGTATTGTAGGCTGGGAATTCATCAGGGTTCATGCCAGTTGGCAAGATATTGATGGGTCGGGTGACACCGTAGCTGATAAGCTTCTCTTTCATTTTCGCAGATGGAACAATAATTTCTGCAAATGCTTCTACCGAGGCACGGATGAGGTTCTGAACCATGGTTTGATTCCACTGTTCAAAGTTACGTTTTGGTTTAACTCCCTGGAGAGTTTCGGGCCAGGCTTTTGGTTGGTTGATGACCAGCGGACCGATCAGAGAGGCGGTTAGAATGCCGGCCCACATACCACGGTAGACTTTGGCGTATTCTTCGTAGTCGGTGTGATAGCTGAATACAGATGGAATGTGGTTTTCGAACATCAGCCGCATACCGGAAAGGCCAGTTTGCCCGTTAGTATGAAAATGATACAAATCAGCATTAAGATCTTTGATGAGCCGGCCATATTTTGGGGTTAGTATGCCATCGCGTAAACCCTTATGCCAAACACTCGGAATTGACGGTAGACGAATAACATCGGGGTGGTCATGTACGGGGGTATCGCTAGCCGGCGCTACGATATAGACACGATGCCCGCGATCGCGCAGAGCATTGGCAAAAAGGTCTATCGCAGCAGTTACGCCATTGAGTGATGGCGCATAAAAGTCGGTAAAAAAAACGATCTTCATGAGTAATCACCAACTAGGCTTTTGTAGAGGGTTTCGTAACGGTGTACAAGGGTCTTTGAGGCATAGCGCAGTGCTAGTTCTTCTGATAATTTTTGTTGTTTTTTATACAGCGTAGGCTTTGTGATGAGCTCTTTAATAAGTAATGCAAAGTTTTTATTAGTTTTAGCGTGCTGATATGTCTCTGTAAAAATATCACGATAGACGGGAATATCACGCAGAATGACGGGTAGACCACAAGCAGCCGCTTCAACCACCACAAGCCCAAACGTTTCCTGATAAGATGGTAGCCAGAAAACATCGGCAAGATGGTAGAGTTTGCGGGCTGTTTCGAGCTCTACAACACCTGTGAAGGTGACATTCTCCGGCGCTGAAGCCATCATTTGCTCCATATCGGCGGTTTTGTCGGCAAATTTACCAAATGGAATACCGCCAATCCAGAGAAAATGGTAATCTGTTAGTTGCTCGGCTACCAGTCGCCAGTCAGCCACGCCTTTGCGAGGCTGTACTTGACCACTACAAACAATTACTGGCTTGTCTGCAGGTACGTTAAAATGGCGTCGTAAAGCCGAAAGCTCGTGCTCGGCAGGACGGGCGAACTTGGAGAGCTCCACCATGTTGGGGATCACGCTCATGGGCTTGTGAACACCAAGTTCGCGCAGTTCCATCTCAGTATTAGGACTTACACAAATAATATGATCGGCTTGATTGTAGACAAACTTCAGATACCAACGAGCAAATGGTGCCCACAGCTTAGCGCCTTTCAGGCTACCAATAAATGACCCAGGAGTAACGTGAGCATTAATTACTCGTCCGTGAGTCGCCTGACGGAATTTACGCCATCCATAGGGCCCGACTGTGTGTATGTGTACAATATCTGTCGGACGCTTGGAGTTAATTTTTACCGAGTAATCTGTATAGTTCTTGAGAGCATTGACGTGCTCCTCGAAGGCGGTGTGAACACCGTGCCCGCGAACGGTAAATACGCTCTCGCTAACGATATTCACGCTAAGTTGTTTCATATCTAAAATCCTACCATATTTTCTCTGAATACTGAGTATTTACTAAATACTTTCATAATGGTATAATAGAACAACTTGGGGCTGACATTTAGCTTCGACAGAGTGATCATTGACAGGCATATCTCGCAAGCCGGGTTGAGATGAACGTTATCCGTCTCACTTGAATAAGTGTAAACTCACTTGTTAGCAAGGTACGCAGTGCTTTTGTCGCACCCGCTCTTGCACCAGCTTTCGCTTAATTCGTGGAAGCCACCTAAGTAAGCTCATACCAGCTAGAGCTTATACCGGGTGTCATAACTTTGCTGGTTGCTTCAGAAGGTGTTCTGCATCCACTTTCTGACTAAGACCTTAGATGACAGGAAAGGCGTGGGGATTGGTTCGCTTTTGTCCTGCTGCTTTTCTAAAATCCTTTAAGTGAACTAAGCTTGTAGACAGTATGCGTGGCACACACTGGACGAGGGTGCGATTCCCTCCAGCTCCACCATAAATAGCTCAACACTTCTTTGTGTTGGGCTATTTATTATGTGCTAAAAAGGAATTGCAGCCGTATGGCGAAGCCAAGGGTGCGTGCGCTAATTTCGAGCTTGCGAGGAAATTATACAAAGTATTCCCTCCAGCTCCACCATAGAAAGATCAGCTTAATAAGTTGGTCTTTTTATATTGCAAAAAAGATTATATAATAGTATATATTGCACCTTTTGCAACACAAGGAGATTAGCATGACTATGCCAGTCGATTTGGTCTTGGTTCGCCACGGACAATCCGAGCAAAATCTTGCCATAGATGAAGCTCTGCACGGTAATCGGAGTATGCTAACCGAGCAATTTCGGGCCACTCCAGATTCACAGTTTCGCTTGTCGAACCAGGGTCGTATCCAGGCGGACTTAACGGGTAAATGGATGCGCACTAATGGTCTTGGTTATTTTGAGCGTCGCTATGTATCAGATTATGTTCGAGCTAAAGAAACAGCAGCTTACCTTAATCTAGATGGTCCAAACTGGTATGTAGATCCTTCATTGCGTGAGCGAGAGTGGGGATCGTTGGATGGTATGAGTTGGGAGGAGTGTGAGGAGCGCATCCGATTGGATGCTCAGGCTAGAATGAAGGATCCATTTTATTGGGTGCCTTCAAATGGCGAGTCAATCGCTCAGTTGACGGTGCGTCTAAGGATTCTGCTAGACGTCTTACATCGGGAATGTAGCGATATGCGTGTTATTGTTGTTTGTCATGGTGAGGTTATGCTGGCCTTGCGCTTTATGCTTGAGCGAATGTCGGTGGACAACTGGATAGATCTGGAGTACTCAGATGACCCGAGTGCAAAGATTCATAACTGTCAGATCTTGCACTACACTAGGCGAGATCCACAGTCTGGCACACTATCTTCTCACTTAGACTGGATGCAGTCGCTGTGTCCCTGTCAACCTGGCAATAATAGTGTTGGTTGGATGCCGATTCGGAGGGAAACTTTCTCGAATGAAGATCTCATCTCTCAGGTAGATAGAGTACCACGGCTGTTTGACTGAAAGTTCAGCTTATCCAGACGATCCTAAGGGATCGTTTTTTTATATTGATTATTTAACGATACTTTAAGGAGAAGATTGCTAGTTATCGATTACTAGGGTTTTCTCACGAACCATACTCTGAATACCCGAGGGTGTGGTTAGGTAAGTTTGAATTATCCATGTACCACTCGTTAGGTTGGCTGATAGTAGATCCTGCTGGAGGCTGTGAGTACCGTTTGGAGTGAGGTTTGATGCGATGGGTATTAATTGATTAGTGAGGGTGTTTATCGCTCGTGTTGTACAGGTTACATCATTAACTGTTGATAGGCAGGTTGAGTTGAATTTGTCGTATTCATAGCCTGCTAGTTCATCATCGAGTTCAGCAATAGAAATACGCGAAGCAGAAAGAGGTGATCCAATAGATGATGTAGCAGACACATCATTAAGTGATGTAAGGGTATTGAGTAGTCCATAACCGTAGAGATTGGTAAAATTTGCACCATTCATAGGTGCTAGTTTGGTCGCGGTACCAGTCAGGGCAGTCGTGACTTGTGCTGGGGTGAGGGTAGGATTTTGAGAAAGTAATAGTGCCGCGGTTCCGGCTACGATTGGGCTAGCAAAAGAAGTTCCGTTGAGCCCACAGGCATTAAGCCCGCTTGGATTGGCATTTGTCCAGGCAGTGGAGCAAAGCCCAACTCCCGGTGCTACTAAGTCTAAATTGGCGCCATAACTGGAGAAATTTGCCAGCGTATTGCTTGAATTAGTTGCACCGACGGCAATAACACTCGGATAACGAGCAGGGTAAGCGATGCAGTTGCATCCATCATTACCAGATGCGGCTACTACAACCACTCCATTTTGTGTCGCGTAATCAATTTGTTCAGATACTAAGGGGTCGTCTGCGTCAGCGCCTAAGCTTAGGTTTATTATATTTGCCCCCTGATCGACGGCGTAGCGAATACCGAGAGCAACTGAAACAGTATAACCATCACCATAATCATCAAGAACTTGGATGGGTAGAATTTTAGCCCCCCAGCTTATACCAGTACCACCAGCACTGTTGTTGGCGCGCCCGGCTATCAGGCTCGCAACTGCAGTTCCGTGGTACGCCACATCAGCGTTTGGAGCAAGCTGACCGGCAGAAACATCATTAGTATCTTCGGTAAAATTCCAGCCTAAGTGGTTGTCGATGTATCCATCCGAGTCGTCGTCGAGATTATTACAACGCTTATTAACAGATAGGGATTGGCTGGTGCAGTTAGGTGCGGGCCCCTCACTAGAGGTCGAACCGGTTTCTCCATCGTTTTCGTCCCAAGCTGATGTCAGGTCGGTCACGTTTAAGCCAAAGCCAGTATCAATGACCGCTACTGTAATGTTTGCATTGCCAACCTGGTGATTCCAGGCTGAGTTGGTGTTGGTATTGGTGAGGTGCCATTGGTTAGCTGCGAGGGGATCGGTTGGAGTGAGCAGAGCGCTGTAGTGTTGATTAACAAAGGTTTGTACACCTGATGTGGTCAGTAGTTGACCGGCGCGTACACCAAATCCCCCTAGTTCAGGGATGGTTGTAAGATCTGCAACAGAAAGATTATTTTTTTCAAGAAAGGTTTGTTTGGCGTTCTCACTTTGGAAGCGCACCACATGAGTAATTGGACTTGCAGTATTGGACGGCGCAGCAAGAGGTGATGTAGCTTCATTTGCCGGATGCGATGATGATAGTGCTGGTGGCTTTTTATCTGTATTTTGAGATAAAGAGACATAAGACTGCGGCGCAAGCGATCGAGGTGCAGTCGTAACGATAACCAGGCTTATGGTTAGGAAAATAGCAGTAGCCCGGGATAACCATCGCCATAAAATAGTGGTGTTTTTGTTTAGTTTTTTGCGTTTGTTGATAGAAGATTTGTTTGGTTTGAGTATATGCATCTTCACCACAGGCGTTTGTATGGAGGATTGTTTTAGTATTAACTCCACTGTATACCCCTATTGTTGATAGGGCAAGACCTCTTATGTTTTTTAAGGGGGTTTTCGAGATAAAAAAGTGTTCAATTTATCAGCGCAGCATGGTATAGTGAGGTAAGATTAGCATAAGCATTTAATCCTCAGGTATAAATAGATAATTTTCTATGGTTAAGCAAAAAAATAAAGCCCCAGTGAAGCGGCACCGCTCCGTAGATGCAGTCCATGGCGGTAAGTCAGTGGTTCGTTTGGCTATACAGCACGAGGTTGAGTTGCATCCCGAAACACGCTTGAGCCGGATTGGGGTGGGTCTAAGTCAGCTAGCTAAGTATCGTGTGGGTTATTTAAGTAGTTTGCCGGCATATACTCACAAGCTAATTATAAATCTTCAGTATCATGTAATGCTTAGGTTGCCACGGATACCGGTTCTTCACTTACGACTAGGTAAAAGGATGAAAAGCGTTGTAGCGAGTACATCATTAGTATTTATGGTGTTATTGATGTTCTTTAATCTGGGTATTGGAAATATTGCTCAAGCCTTTGACACTTTTAGTCAGTCAGATTGGAGTGGAGGAGTTGGGGCGAGTCCAGTTAATCAATACAGTGAAAAAGATAATGTTGTAACTACTACACCAAATAGAATAGATATAGATAGTCAGCAGAATACTAATTGGTGCGCGACAGCAAATTGCAATAACCAGTGGCAATATAGAAAGAAGGTTATATTATCCGACTACAGCGGTAATATAGTGGCTCAGAGTAGTCTGCAGTATGAGGTTACTCTAGACTACACGGCAAATATGAAATCTGATTTTAGTGATATTAGGTTCGTAAATGAGCTGG
>CAZHOZ010000030.1:0-9281 GCA_964533895.1 uncultured Candidatus Saccharibacteria bacterium
AAATTCTCTTGGTACAGTACACCCAGATCACCTCCTTTAGGCAGGGTCTAAGATTTGGGCAAACCGTACTATGTTACACTATTTTGTTATACATGTCAATATTTAACATGGATTCTTGCTCTTGTATTGACATTGTGTAGAATTTAGTGTAGTGTAGTACGGTTTCTATATAAACTGCACCACGCCCAGAAAAAAGGATGAATATGAACCGAGCCATCATCTGGATAGTCATTGTGCTTGGTATTGCTTATGTTACCCAAGAAGAGCAAACAGTCCACAGTGAGCAACTCTTTGGCGAAAACACCACCACGATTGTGCCTGTTGAAAACACAGCTCCTACGACGAACGCACCACCTACAAATCACTCCGTGCGTCGCGTCACAGTCATTGGCGACTCGTTAACACTTGGGGCACGTGATTTTTTGCAATCACCAAATAACCCTACATTGAGAATTGTTGTTGATGCTAAAAAAGGTCGATCCCTTAGTCAATCAAGCGAAATCGTCCAGAAGATTGCTAACCAAACTGATCTCTTGGTTATTGCTCTGGGCACTAATGACTGTGCGTCGGATCTGGGTAGCAACCAAATCAATCAATTGGTTTGGTCATCATTGGGCGCGACACAAGAGAAGCCCGTGATACTGCTGACACTCGGCGAGAATGGCCCTATAAAAAATTGTGCTATTCGCTTCAATCAAGTTGCCAAGAGTCAAGCTGCCACTACGCCACATCTTCGAATAGTAGATTGGCAGGCTGTGGTCCAAGGGCATCCCGAATGGTATGGCTCGAATGGAGACGGCATTCATCTAACGCCGGCGGGATATAAAGGGCGCGCAGAGTGGCTACTCTCTCAGATCGCATCCTAGTTCTTTTACCTCAGTTCAGGCTGAGGTATTTTTTTAAAAGCATAGTAAAAACCATCTTTCGTGTATGTTTATTGTTTTAAGACTAGTTGACAAGCTCTGAACTATGCAAATGCTTTAGCATACGCTAAGAATTCATAAGGAGTTTACTTGCGTTGGTTGGCTTCAGCACTTTTAATGGTCGTGTGAGTGACGGTCTTGATAATAATCTACTCAACTGCGCAAAAGTAATTAATAAAAAGCCGGAGATAAACTCTGACTTTCGTATTGGTGATCCCTACGGGAGTCGAACCCGTGTTACCAGACTGAGAACCTGGCGTCCTAACCACTAGACGAAGGGACCAAAGAATTTAGACTCAAGCAACTATACCATTATTTGGCAGACTTTTCCAGGTTATGATGACATCATTTTGAACGACTTTGAGTGTTTGCTCGGCTGCTTGATCGGGCGTATTATAAGCAGCAGATTGCCACACGTGTTTGCAAAAAAGGGGTTGACACGAATGAATGCATTTTCGTATTATGTTCGTAGTAGTTTGTGTGCAGTAGTAGACGTACAAAAAAGTAAGTACAAGAGGTTTGACAATATTGTGCTACGCTATATATAGTGTCTTTAGCCGTAGTGACTACGCTATATATATAAAAACAATAATCCAGGAGGGTGAGGATGAGTTTTGAACAAATCAAAAAACGAAATGGCTCAGTCGTAGCTTTCGATAAACAACGGATAGCTGATGCAATATTAAAAGCTAGTCTTTCGGTGGATGGCGAGATTGAGATTGAGCGCGTCAATGAATTGACCGACACGGTAGTTGACAACTTAGCTGTCATTTATATTGATACCACACCAGATGTAGAAAATATTCAAGATCTGATCGAGCAGGAGCTGATGCGTGCTGGCTTCTATCAGACTGCACGTAGTTACATTGTTTATCGCGAAGAGCATAAAAAACAACGACAAACTGAGCAACAGGAACAGATAGCAAAACTTGAGCAGTCTGGTATTTCAGTAGTTGATTCAAAAGGTAGATCTGAAAAGTTTGATCCTAAAAAACTTCAAAAAACGGTATTGCGTTTTGCTGTTGACTTGGAAGGTATTGATACTTTAGCTGTTATTGAGTCGGTGAAGACAAATCTATATGATGGCATTTCAGTTGATGAACTCTTTGAGGCTATTGTAATGGTGGCTCGTAGTTTTATAGAAAAGGACGCTAATTATGCTAAGTTTGCCGCTCGTCTTCTTCTACATAAACTTCATCAGGATGTCGTTGGTGAAGCTGATGAGAAGAAGATACCTGCTGCTTCTCGTCGGGTATTTGTGTCAAACCTGAAACGAGCTGTGGCTGAAGGCCGATTACAGAAAGAAATCTTGGATTTCGATTTAGATGAGCTGGCAAAGCACATCAATCTAGGGCGAGATGATCTTTTCGACTACATGGGCCTACAGGTACTCTATGATCGTTATTTTCTTCGTGCAGCCGGTAATGAAGATGTTATTTTGGAAACTCCACAAGCCTTTTGGATGCGCGTGGCAATGGGTATGTCTCTACAAGAGCCCAAGGAAGATCGTACCGGGTGGGCAAAAAAGTTCTATGATATTATGTCGACTCATCGGTATGTGCCATCCAGCCCCACACTATTTCATTCTGGTACAACCTATCCCCAACTTTCATCTTGTTACATAAATACGGTTGGGGACGATCTGGAGAATATCTTTAAGCTATTTTCAGATAATGCCCAGCTTTCTAAGTATTCTGGCGGGATTGGGACCGATTACACACCAATTCGAGCTACTGGCTCACTAATAAAATCTACAAATGTTAGCTCGCAGGGAGTGGTGCCCTTCTTGAAGATTGCCAATGATGTGACCGTAGCCATTAATCGTTCTGGAAAACGCCGTGGGGCTACCTGTGCCTATCTGGAGACTTGGCATATGGATATAGAAGAGTTTCTCGAGTTACGCAAAAATACCGGCGATGAACGCCGTCGTACTCACGATATGGACACAGCTCATTGGATTCCGGATCTTTTTATGAAACGCGTACAAGCAGGTGCAATGTGGACACTCTTCTCTCCAGATGAGACACCCGACTTGCATGATGTGTATGGCAAAAAATTTGAGAAAGTTTATATCGATTACGAAAAGCAAGCCGAAGCTGGTAATATTAAAAGTTTTAAGCGTGTGCCAGCGGTAGATCTGTGGCGAAAGATGCTGACAATGCTTTTTGAGACTGGTCACCCTTGGATAAACTTTAAGGATCCGTGTAATTTGCGTTCTCCCCAGGATCACGTCGGTGTGGTGCATAGCTCCAACCTCTGCACAGAGATTACGCTGAACACTTCTCAAGACGAAACTGCTGTATGTAATTTGGGTAGTATTAATCTTTCATTACACTTGAAGGGTGAGGTACTCGATCACGATAAGATTAAAGAGACTGTTATGCTTGCGATGCGGATGCTCGATAATGTGGTCGATCTCAATTACTACCCTACTAAAGAAGCACAAGCTAGCAATATGCGCCATCGACCGGTTGGGTTGGGCATTATGGGGTTCCAAGATGCCCTTTATCAACTAGATATCGATTTTGCTTCTGAGGCGGCTGTCGAGTTTGCTGATGTTTCGATGGAGCTAATTTCCTACTACGCAATTCTTGGTTCAGCCGAGCTTGCCAAAGAACGAGGTTCGTACAAAAGTTTTAAGGGTTCAAAATGGGATCGCGGTATCTTTCCGGTTGATACGCTTGACATTCTCGAAGCAGAACGAGGGCAAAAAATAGATGTTGCCCGAACCAGTCGCCTTAATTGGAAGCCAGTACATGAGATGGTAAAGAAGTATGGTATGCGCAATTCTAATACTATGGCAATTGCGCCAACCGCAACAATTTCAAATATCGTTGGGTGTTATCCGTGTATTGAGCCGATTTTTAAAAATTTATATGTAAAAGCTAATATGTCTGGTAATTTTACAGTAATCAACCCATATTTGGTTGGAGATCTCAAAGCATTGAATTTATGGAATGATGACATGCTTAAAAAACTTAAATTCTACGATGGTAGCGTGCAACAAATTTCTGAAATTCCAGACGGTATTCGTAATAAATACAAAGAAGCGTTTGAAATCCCCGCAGATTGGCTGATTCGTATAGCAGCTTATCGTGGAAAGTGGATCGATCAGAGTCAGAGTCTTAACATTTTTGTACGTGGCACTAATGGCAAAATGCTTGCCGATACATATAGCTATGCCTGGCGCATGGGGCTTAAGACGACCTATTATCTGCGCTCCCTTGCTGCTAGCCAGGTGGAGAAGGCGACTGTTGACGCTTCTGTTTTTGGCGATACTCATAAGCGAGATTTTGGTCTCCCTATAGCTGCCGGTAGCGGTGTGAGTAGTGTGCTTTTTGAGACGTCTTCGGCTAGTATGTCAGATACACATACTACGGTTGCTACAAGTCAAGAGATGCTTAAGGTTTGCTCAATTCTTGATCCAGATTGTGAGGCTTGTCAGTAGGCATATTATAAAAATTTTAAGGAGGGTCTTATGCCAATTATTAAAACAACAACTCGTCCCGATGTTAATTCTCGGCGCATTATAAATGGAGCCGATGCCGATGTTATCCAGCTTCATCCTATGAAACACACCTTTGCTTGGGATGCTTATAATGCCGGTAATGCTAATCATTGGCTTCCAACCGAGATTACTATGATGAGCGATATTGAGCAGTTACGTAATAATCGTCTTTCTGAAGATGAGCTCAAAGCTTTCAAAACTGTTTTGGGTTTTTTTACCACCGCCGATTCGATGGCAGCCAACAATATCGTACTAGCGACATATAAGCATATAACCAGCCCGGAGTGCCGGATGTATCTTTTGCGCCAAGCTTATGAGGAGGCAATTCATACTCATTCATACCAATACATTGTTGAAAGTTTAGGCTTTGATGGCGGTGAGATTTATAATATGTATCGAGAGGTTGATGCTATTTATGATAAAGCGAGCTTTTTTTTGGGGTTCAATGAGGGTATTTTTGACCCAAAATTTAAGACCGGTACGCTAAAGAGTGATCAGAAGTTTTTAGAAAATTACTGTGTTTTTGCTCTAATTGTTGAGGGGATTTTCTTTTACAGCTCTTTTGCAGTTATGTTTGGTTTTCAGCGGCAAGGTAAACTGACAGGATCTGCCGAACAGATTCAATATATTATGCGTGACGAGACCCAACACCTAAACTTTGGTATCAAAGTAATCAATACTATAAAAAAAGAGCAGCCAGAGCTTTGGACGCCAGAATTTCAGCAACGTATTGTTAATCTGGTCAAGAAAGCCGCAAGACTAGAGTATACTTTTGCAGCTGAGGTTTTTCCACGAGGAATATTTGGAATGAACGCCGAAGGCTTTCGCCAGTATATTGAGCACATCGCCGATCGTCGTCTAAAAAGAGTTGGATTGCCAGCACAATTTAACGTAGATAATCCTTTTCCCTGGATGAGTGAAGCGATCGATCTTACGAAAGAAAAAAATTTCTTTGAAACCCGAGTAACTGAATATCAGACGGGCGGAACGCTCAACTGGGACTAAATCTGGATTTTAAGAAAGTGCTCATGCTATAATGCAGGCAAGTAATTGCCAGGCATTGGTTTAAGGGGCATATGCAAAAAAAGACCAAAAGCAAAAACCAGTCAACCGAGCGTGAGCTTGGTGTGGTTACTATGAGCTCAGACCCAACTGCTTTGCGTCCTGAACCAATTTCGTCAAAAAGACGAGGTGAGTCGCTCATTAATGATCAGCATCCGGCTGCAAGTAGTGGTACGAAAAAACTGAGCCACAAAAAACGAATAGTGTTGATTACTGGAGTGATACTCGGAATCACTTTGCTTTTAGGGGCGGCATATTTTGTATTAGCTCGTAAAGCCCCTGCTCCAAGTCCAGAGCCGCAGAAGTCTCAAGAAGTCAAAGCTGAAGCTACGCCAGAGCCAACCACCAAGCCTAGCAGTCTAACCGGGGTGTTAGTAGAGCCCGATGTAGCTAAAAAACCCGTGATGGCATCAATTATTGAAAATATGGCTGGTCGATTTGGTGCTCGTCCGCAGTCGGGTCTTGCGACGGCGGGGGTGGTCTATGAGGCTTTAGCCGAGGGTGGTATCACACGCTATCTAGCACTCTGGCAGGCTGATACGCCGGCTGATATTGGTCCAGTTCGTAGTTTACGACCAGTATTCTTCTATTCGGCGATGGAATATGGCGCTCCAACGGCTCATGCCGGTGGATCTTCTGATGGACTAGCACTCGCCCGAGATCCCAGCTTTAAGAATGTAGAAGCACTAGCTGCCGGGCCATTTCGACGTATTACATCAAAAATAGCCCCGCATAACCTCTATATTTATGGTGAAAAGTATGCACAACTTGTATCGGCTCGTGGTTGGGGTGAAGCACCCACCTTTACGCCTTGGCCTCGTAAAGATGATGCGCCGGCACAATCACCAAATGCTACTGTCATCACGGCTAATTTTTCAGGTGCTGATTATCGAGCTATTTTCCGCTATGACAGCACCACTAATGGTTATTTGCGTGAGGTTGGCGGCAAACCTGATGTTGATGCGGCGGCTAGTAATAAACAAGTTAGCCCTAAGACAGTAATAATTCTAAAAGCTACATCGGTTGCCGGCAAACAAAAGAATGGTAAGCCAAAGACGGACATTGATATTATTGGCACCGGTGCGGGATATATTTTTCAAGATGGGATAGTAAAAGAAATAACATGGGTTAAAAAATCCGCCACTGATCGTATGCAATTTCAGGATAGTGTCGGTGTGCCCGTGGCGCTAAATCGTGGTCAGACTTGGATTAGCATTGTGCCTACTACTTTTCCACCAAACTGGCGATAAATACAACAAAACCCCCTTGAGCTAAGACAGTTAAGAGAGGGTTTTGAATTGTTTTGTATTACCGAACGCGATTCTTGATTGCGTATAGCATACCCCAGGCAACCAATCCAGCTGCGATAGCTGCTGCTGCAGTAATCATCCAGCTGTCGGTAGCGCCAGTTGCAGGCAAAGCTGCACCAGTAGCGATTCCAACGGTTGTAGGGAGTGTGCCACCACCTTTTCCGTAAGTCATAGAAGACTCCTATAAATTCATTAAGTGATCTACATACAAAAAAATGAGGATAAGTCACAATATGTGACTCACCCTCATTTAGTATAGGTGTATTTTAGCAGACATAATCATATTTTTCAATAGTTTTTATTGACCTTTTTGCGACATATGGCATACACTATTAAAAAGCATAAGGGGGGTGAATGAATAAGGTAATAGTGCGGCGTATTCGACTGGGTATTTTAACGTTTTTGGCGGTAGTTTTTTATGTTGGTGGTGCTTTTTCACTTTCTCCCCTACTAGCCCGTTATTTACCGGTAGCTAGCCAGGACCTGGCTACTCCCGCACCCCAACTGCAGGCCACTGCTGCCCCAGCTCCAAGTCCGACAGAAAGCCTCGAAGAAGCACTCAAAAAAGCCCAGGCACAGGCAGAGCAAAAAAAGCACCAAGCTCAGACACAAGCTGTCTCGGTTCGCCAAAATCCCTTTGCGGGTACAAAATTGTTTGTTGATCCAGGCTCGCCGGCCCGTCAACAGATTAATGAATGGCAAACTACACGTCCCGGTGATGCTGCGCTCATCTCAAAAATTGCTAATAACTCGGTGGGTATTTGGCTTGGCGGTTGGTATGGAGATGTTGGGACGGCAACCCGGCAGTGGCTGGGGCAAATGCAGTCACAACAGGCTTTGCCGGTGTTTATTCTCTATAATATCCCGATTCGAGATTGCGGTAGCTATTCGGCTGGCGGGGCGAGTAGCGTCTCGGCCTATCGAGCTTGGGTGCAGACAATTGCAAATGCTAGTGCTGGTCGTAAGGCTGTGTTTATTCTCGAGCCAGATGCTTTAGCCGGATGGGATTGTTTGAATGCTGCGCAGCGCCAGGAGCGAGCTGGAGTACTACGAACGGCAATTGATATTCTTTCTACCGACGGCAATCATTATGTCTATCTTGACGCCGGTAATGCCCGCTGGCAAACGGCCGAAACGATGGCAGAGCGTATCCGGCAGGTTGGTACGAAGGGGTTGCAGGGCGTATCGCTGAATGTGTCTAACTTTTTAACGACTGCAGAATCGCAAAATTATGGAGCCCGCATCAGCCGTCAAACTGGCGGTTTGCATGTCGTAATCGATACCAGTCGTAACGGGCAAGGTCCAGCCCCAAACCTTGAGTGGTGCAACCCTGGTGGTCGCGGACTGGGTTTGCCGCCAAGTGCCCAGGGAGGTAATCCGGTAGATGCCTATTTATGGCTAAAATATCCTGGTGAATCTGACGGTGCGTGTAATGGTGCGCCAACGAGTGGTGAGTGGTGGGCTGACTATGCTCTTGGTCTAGCTATGCGCGCGGCGTTTTAGGTGTTATCGGCCTTGAGGATAGGTTTCTATTAGAGCATCTGCGTAGGTGGCGGTATGAATGCCAACGTCTTTTACCGCTTTTAAGTGGCTCTCTAGCATTTTTGAATCAACCGAGTACTCACCACCATCTTCCACCTGGTGATACACGAATACCAGCCAGAGTTTGTTGTCTTGGGCAAACTTAGCCCATTGACGAATCTGTTCGGGAGTCGTATCAATTTCGACATTTTGCACCTTAACCTGATAACGATCGTATCCAGGAGCGTTATAACCCGTATCAGTGGTGCGATGACTTTGATAGCACTGCTGGATAACTTTACTGACATCAGCATTATAGCGTCCAAATGGGGTGGCATAATTATTGACTCCATTGAATTTTTTATTTAAGACGGCACGAGATCCCGCTATTTCTCGATTAAGTTGGCTACCATAAAGTACTGAGTGGTCGGTATGAGAAAAAGAGTGCGAGCCGATATCATGACCAAGACTTTGGAATTCACGGATTTGTTTTGGGTTCATGTAGGCCTTATTAATATCATAATCGGCAACTATAAATTGAGTTGTTTTAACTCCATATTTTTCAAATAACGGCAGACCTTTTTCATTGATTGATCTCCATCCATCATCAAAAGTGAAGCTAATAATCCCACGTTGGAATTGTGGCGTATCACTACGTGATATGGCGTAGTTGGTGGTTTCTAGCCAGCCTGTCGAGTCTAGTATAATTGCGAACCGCACCGACTTAGTACCTTCTGGGATAATTACAGTAGAAGTTTGTGAACGCCAGTCTTTAGATGGCTCAAGATTTTTGAGAGTGATATATTTTTCTGAACCATCAGCCCGCAAGAGAACGACATTCGATATAACGCGTACATTGGCTCGATAATCTGCCTTGAAAGTAATCTGCTCACCACTTTTCACGTCAATGAGTTGGGTTTGCCACTTTGCATCACCATCTTGATGGCTGGTGGTTTC
>CAZHOZ010000031.1:0-8577 GCA_964533895.1 uncultured Candidatus Saccharibacteria bacterium
GAGTCTGGGCCGTATCTCAGTCCCAGTGTGGCTGGTCAACCTCTCGATCCAGCTACTGATCGTCGCCTTGGTGAGCCATTACCTCACCAACTAGCTAATCAGACGCAGGCCCCTCCCAAAGCGCAAAAGCTTTACTTATGACAAAGCATAAGACTATGGGGTATTAGCTACCCTTTCGGGCAGTTATTCCCCACTTTGGGGCAGGTACCAACGTGTTACTCACCCGTCCGCCACTCAATCACTCATATATTCCGCTCGCAAATGTGGAAATTTTAAAAAATACCACGGCTGCGAGCGAACAAAGTGATCGCGTACGACTTGCATGTATTAGGCATGCCGCCAGCGTTCATCCTGAGCCAGGATCAAACTCTCATACACAACACAAACTTTAAAAAAAGCTTGTGTTATATCACTTGAAAGATAGAGCTACATGCTGGAGTGATACAACCAAGCATGCAACTTTGAATCCTGCTATTTTAGAACATAAAAAAGTTTAAGTACTCTTTCGTTAAACTGACACAGGTAACTTGTCAAAGTCCAGTAGTCCTAAACGCCAGAAAAAAACAACGGTCCTCTTTTTTAGGAAGAACCATGTTTTGCTTTTAAAAAGTCGTTATAGCAAACTACCTCTGAACAGTTTACGGTATAAAGCGCCACGCTGTCAATAGAAACTAAAGGGCTTTTTATCTGGAAAATTGACTACTTGCGCTTAGTGGCTCGACGCGCGGCTCGTGATTTTTTGCGCTTTGACTTCATCCACTTTTGTTTGCGAGCTTGCACTGAGATATCAGCAATACTAGCGCGCAGCTTTCCGTCGACCAGCAGCATGTACCACAATGCGGCATACCAGAAGAAAAATAGTAGCAAACCTAATGCTACAAAGAGCCAAGTATTATACGTGTGCACAGCTTGGGTTTGCAAAAAAACCAAGCCAAAAAATACCGCCGCTATCACTAAATTGGATATCAAGATCTGCTTCAAGAATGGACGATACCGAGCAATTTTTCTTGAAGACCGCGATCGGGCAGTTAAGTAGGCAACTACCCCCGTAATAATCAGCAAGATGGCAAAACCGACCTGTATCCAACGAGCCAAGCTGGAGGGCGTAGTCATCAACCAGTTAGCTCGCTCCGTAAGCTTATTGCCAAGCAGTAAAGCTGCCACCGCAACACCAAGCACTAAACCGATTGCCACTTCAAGCGGACGATGCCCCAAAATCTCCTTAAGATGTCCATATTTTCTTGGTGCTTTCACGGATCCACCAGCCGAGAGATCTTCGATGAGTAGATTGAGAACCTTAGCCTGCTCACCAGCAGCCCGTCGCACGCCCAAGCTGTCGTACATGACAATGGCTGCGAAGACTCCAGTAACGCCAAAGAGTGGACTAGCAGGACCGCCCTCAATCAACGCCACAGTCGCCAAAGAGGCCACAGTAGCAGAATGTACACTCGGCATCCCCCCTGAAGAAAACAACAAACTTGGTCGGTATTTACCTTGTAATACCGCAATACCAAATTTAATTATCTGCGCAACTAACCATGTAACCAGTGGTATATAAAGATACTCCGAAACCATCCGTTATCAACTCCTTTAGGATCTATTGTACCCTAAAGAGCAATTACCTGTCTTGTTAGGCTATTTGAAAAACTACGACTTGATGCGAAATACCAGTGCGTATTGATAGCCGGGTGTCGCAAGAACTCTTTCAAATCGCATGCCGCAGGATTGCATTAAATGAATTGCTTTTTCCTGGCTCACGCGTCGATCGGCGAGCGGCCCAGCTCCAACTCCACCGCGCGACTGCCAATCCAAAAGCACCACCCGAGCTCCTCGCTTCGCATACTGCGTAATAGACAGGCAGAAGTGGTCGGGATGCAGCGAGGAAGACAGCACGTTGGTGAGCAGAATCCAATCCACGCTTTGATGTGGCAATGCACGCCCTAAAAGCACATCAGCCAGTAAGGTGGTTTTAAATTGACCATAGCGCTTCAGGTAATCCACACGCTCCAGCACGTCTTCGTTGGCACCAGCAATAATTACTTTGCCTGGTTTACCAACGGCTTTTAGGGCGGCCGGACCAAAAAAACCTACCGGGCTACCCAGCTCTAAAACAACATCGCCCTCATCAATGTGCAAATCTCGAACCAGCACACTCGGCGACACCAAGTGATGACTCAAACGAGTGCGTACTCGCTTCGGCAATTTCTTTAAGCTATGTACCGTTCTATGAATCACCCAACATTACCTTTATGGTTCTATCCTACTCTAAATGCAATCGGGCGAACAGGGCTATTCAGTAAGTTCGGGGTCTCCCGAAGCATCCATTAAGGCAAGTGAAGCCACACTATCTCCATCTTTTAGCTTCATGATACGCACGCCCTGGGTAGCGCGGCCAATTACTGAGATATCTTTAAGACGCAACCGAATTGCCTGCCCTTGCTTGGAAATAATAAGCAACTCATCGTCGCGGGAAACAATCACACGAGCATCAATCACCTCGCCCGTCTTCGCGGTCACGACTCCGGCTTTAATACCAACGCCACCACGTGCATGCTTGGTAAATTGATTAGTCTTCGTGAGCTTACCGTAACCATTAGCGCAGGTTACAAGCATCAAGCCTTCATCTTCTCCAATCACATCTACTCCAACCACCCGGTCATCAGCACGCAAACGTACGCCCCGTACGCCCCGCGTAGCTCGCCCCATTGGTCGAGCCGCTTCCTGTCCAAAACGCAGCGCCTGGGCTTTTGCAGTTGAGAGGATAATATCATCATCATCGGAGCATTTCTTAACCCAAGCTAGCTCATCGCCACGATCAAGCTTAATGGCGATAATCCCACTCGAGCGGATATTTGCAAAGTCAGCGATCTTGGTCTTTTTAATCGTTCCCTGGCGTGTAGCCATAAACAGATACTGCTCTTTTTCTTCTTTTGAGAGGGAAACTGTACTCGTCACTTTTTCTTCCGGTGCTAAGTTTAAGATATTCACAATTGATACTCCCTTGGCGATGCGGCTGGCGGCTGGGATCTCATATACTTTCACGCGAAAAGCACGTCCGTGCGAGGTAAAGAACAACAGCCAATCATGATTTTTTGTCTTAATTACATGCTCAACAACGTCTTCCTCTTTTGTTGCCATCCCCATAATACCTTTACCGCCACGCCCCTGGCTCTTGTAGGTATCGGCTGGCATGCGTTTAATATAGCCACCGTGGGTTACTGTAATGATCACATCCTCGTTTGGCACTAGGTCTTCTTCTGAAAAATTACCAACCGCCTTACGTTCAATCTGTGTGCGGCGATCGTCACCGTGCTTTTCTCGAACTTCAAGGAGTTCTTCACGAATTACCTTGAGGATATTCGCATCACTTGAAAGAATCTCTTTGAGCTGCGCGATGGTCTTTTGGAGTTCGTCATATTCATCCTGGATCTTCTTACGCTCCAAGCCAGCCAGCGTACGTAGCTGCATAGCGAGAATAGCATTGGCTTGAATTTCAGTAAGATCAAACCTCTTAATCAAGTTTTGGCGGGCTTCGTCTTGCGTCTCGCTTTCACGAATAGTAGTAATAACAGCATCAATTTCATCCAGCGCCTTCAAAAGCCCTTCTAGAATATGGGCTCGAGCCTCGGCCTTACGCAAGTCAAACTCGGTGCGTCGGCGTACCACAACTCGACGATGGTCAAGGTAGTATCGCAGCACCATTTCCAAATTCAAAACACGCGGTTGAATACCATCAACCAGCGCCAACATATTTACATGAAAAGCGGTTTGCAGAGGAGTGTGCTTATAGAGCTGGTTCAAGATTTTTTGTGGATACGCATCACCCTTAAGCTCAATTACAATGCGCATGCCGCCCCGATCAGAGCTCTCATCCCGAATTGCTGAAATGCCAACAACTTTTTTGCTGTGTACCAGATCGGCTATCTTCTCGATGAGCGTCGATTTTACCACCTGATATGGGATCTCAGTAATGATAATAGCTTGACGACTTTTTTTATATTCCACAATCTCAGCTACGGCACGCATAGTAATACTGCCGCGCCCAGTACCATACGCCGCCGTAATCCCACCATCATCATAAATCGTGGCACCGGTCGGAAAATCGGGACCCTTTACAATTTTAGTAAGATCATCAATCGTAACATCTGGGTTATCAATAATTGCCACAATGGCATCAACCAACTCCCTGAGGTTGTGTGTCGGGATATTGGTAGCCATTCCAACCGCAATACCTTGCACGCCATTCAATAGTAGGTTTGGCAATTTTGCCGGCAGCACCCTTGGTTCGCGCTGAGAACCATCATAGTTCGGCATAAAATCAACCGTATCCTTATCGATATCCGCCAACATTTCCTCAGCAATTTTGGTCATGCGCGCCTCAGTATAACGCATTGCCGCCGCGGAGTCCCCATCAACCGAGCCAAAGTTACCCTGCCCATCCACCATCGGGTAGCGCAAACTAAAGTCTTGCGCCATACGCACCATCGATTCATAAATTGCTGAATCGCCATGCGGGTGATACTTACCAATTACTTCACCAACCACCGTAGCTGACTTACGATACTTGGTGTTTGAACGCAAGCCAATCGTGTGCATCGCATACAAAATGCGCCGGTGCACTGGCTTTAAGCCGTCACGCACATCCGGCAGAGCGCGCGAAACTATAACCGACATAGCATATTCGAGATAGCTCTTCTCCATCTCAGACTCAATAGCCTGAAGCTTAACTGTACCAATACCCGGCTTCACAACTTCCTGTGGCTGTTCTTCGGGAATTATTTCTTCTGGGATAGTGTCGGCCATACGCTTCCTTTCTTATACATCCAAGTTCTGCACCGATTTAGCATGAGTTTTAATGAAATTTTTGCGCAAACTGACCTCATCGCCCATAAGCTTTGAAAAAATTGCATCGGCTTTTTCGGCATCCTCAATAGATACCTGCAAGAGAATACGATTATCTGGATCCATGGTAGTTTCCCATAATTGATCAGCATTCATCTCTCCAAGGCCCTTATAGCGCTGGATCGAAAGCCCAGGAATCTTCACACCTGATGATGCTTCCGCTTCCGCGGTTGCAGCCTCATTTTCTACCTGACTAGCTTCGGTGGCCAATTCTGCCAAGTCTTGAGCCGTCTCAACATTCTGCGCGTCGGTAGCCTTTTCTTTTACGGTTTTTTTAGACTTCGAACGCGCTTCAGCCTTTGTAGCCAACTCCTTAATAACCATGTCACGTTCAGTGTCATTATAGGCATAGTGCTTTTCCCGCCCCAAAGTCACTTTATAAAGCGGTGGCTGAGCAATATAGATGTGGCCAGCTTCAACAACCGAAGTCATATGTCGGAAAAAGAAGGTAAGCAGGAGTGTACGAATGTGCGCACCGTCAACGTCAGCGTCGGTGGCAATAATAATGCGGTCATAGCGTAATTTTTCGAGATCAAAATTGTCGGCAATACCAGTACCCAAAGCAATAATGAGGTTTTTTACTTCATTACTGGAAAGCATTTTATCCAGCCGAGCGCGCTCGACATTCAAAATTTTTCCGCGCAACGGCAAAATAGCCTGAAACTCACGATCCCGACCCTGCTTTGCGGTACCACCAGCCGAGTCTCCTTCCACTATAAAGAGCTCTGAACGAGTAGCATCTTTGGAACTACAATCGGCTAACTTACCGGGCAAGGTCATGCCCTCAAGTGCCCCTTTACGGATCACTGTATCGCGAGCTGCCCGAGCAGCCAGGCGCGCTCGAGCCGAAAGCGAAGCCTTGCCGATAATTTTCTTTGCTTCAGTCGGATTTTCTTCCAAATAGTAAGCCAAATATTCAGAGACAACTTGATCGACTATGCCGCGGATTTCAGGGTTCCCCAGCTTACCTTTAGTCTGCCCCTCAAATTGTGGCTCCGGCAATTTGACAGAAACGATAGCTGTAAGCCCTTCACGTACATCCTCACCAGTGAGTGATTCGTCTTTTTCTTTTACGAGCCCATTCTTGCGCGCATAATCATTAATAACGCGCGTCAAAGCAGTGCGAAACCCAGTCAGATGGGTACCACCTTCGGGATTGTGAATGTTATTGGCAAAACTCTTAACCTGCTCGTTATAACTATCCGCATACTGTACCGCCACCTCAACCGTGACATCACCATTCTCGCGTTCAACGTAGAAAGTCGGCTCATTAATTGCATCCTTGCCTTTATTAAGATGCTCAACATAGCTACGAATTCCGCCTTCAAAATAAAACCCAAACTGACGCTCATAAACTTCGTCAATCAACTGTACTTGCACGCCCTTCGTCAAATATGCCTGGTGCCGTAGATAATCTAAGATAACCTCATATTTGAAATTAACCGTTTCAAAAATCGCCTCGTCAGCCTTAAAACGAATGGTAGTACCAGTATCCTGAGTTTGACCAACTACTTTTATATCAGCCGTTGGTACGCCATTTTTATAAATCTGCTCATGAATTTTGCCATCTTTTTTGACAATCGCCACTAAATCAGTTGACAGAGCATTCACCACCGAAACGCCCACACCGTGCAAGCCACCGGATACCTTATAGCCACCGCCACCAAACTTACCCCCAGCGTGGAGCACTGTAAGAACGGTTTCGAGCGCTGATTTGCCAGTAGTCTTAACCTTATCTACTGGAATACCGCGACCATTATCGGTAACACTCACCCAGCCATCAGCCTCTAAAATAACTTCAACTCGCGTTGCAGCTCCGGCTAACGCTTCATCAATACAGTTATTGACCAGCTCCCAAACGAGGTGGTGGAGCCCTTCGGAGCCGGTACCGCCAATGTACATCCCCGGTCTTTTTCTAACTGGTTCAAGACCTTCAAGTACTTGAATTTGTGACGCTGTATATTCTTGGGACTGAGATTTTGCAGCCATGCGCTACCTAGCCCCTCCTGTTAGTTCGTTGCTTCATTAGTTCTATTATATCTGAAAATCAGGTGTATGGGCAAGGGTTCTAATCACGACGCAAACGCACCCAAACCAGATTGGAACCATCTTTTGAAGATGTTGAATTACCCAGCAATGCTCCTGACGATGGCGTAATGGTAGATTGAGCCGCACCTGCAATCGCTGAGGTAACTACCGGATCGCCAATAGTAGCTGGTGTGGCATTAGCGCCAAAATTAACCTGTACTACACCATAAATAGCAGTTGTGCAGGTTGTAGAATTAGGCTTTGAAACCACCACACCAGCCACTCGGCTTGAGTTAGCGGTGCTGGTTTGGGTGACCGTATCTACGCCATTAAAAGCAACAATGTCATTTACAGCCTCCGTTGCGGTACAAACAAAATTGCGAGTTATCGCGCTGCGATACGATGCACCTTGATTAAAGCGAATATTAACTGCCGTACTAGCACTACCAACCACCACTTGCGCATCAATTGTATCCACCGAAAAAAGCTCGGTCATAGACGCATTTTGTACCGATAGAGCAGTGGTTGATGCAGTTTGACTCTTAAATGTAGTCGGTCCAGTATCTTCAATCGTCATTACATCTACCGGATAAGATGTGGAATCGGTAACACGCATAATCGTCTGCCAATTTATGGCATTTCGTGCCGTCATTTTTGCATTTATTCCTCCATCTTGACCAACGCCACCTTCATTAACCCCTAACGTCTCACCGTTCGTGAATGCGTCTATGGATAAAACACGAGCTCCGTCACTATTATCTACCGCAAAAAATCTAGATGGATAAGGGGTACTGGTCTCGACAATGTTGATTATCGTATCACCCCCCACAGATAGCTTATCTAAAACAGCCAACCCTCCAGCCAGCTGCGATGAGCCGGTAGCTTGCAAATTGCCTTTTGCATAAATCATCCCAGCCGATAAATCACCGCCCCGACTAGCACCACTTAACAAGCGTGAGTTACTATCTTCAGTATTTTTAGCAAAATTAGTGTTGTCTAGCCCAATTAGATCTAAATCCGCATAAACTCGTACTTTACTTATTTCAGCATAATAAACCGCATCGGTCGTAACGCCACCACTGGTAACTCCTCCAAAGCTATACAATCGACCGTTGATCACCGCACAACCCGAGCTCGCCACTGCAACCGGGAGGGTCTGGGTGGAAGTTTGCCAGCCACCCAATGATCCATTGGTATTTAGCTTGGCATAATAAATCGCATTACTTATTCCTGCCCCGGTATCACCACCCCACACATATAGATAACCATTGACAACACCGCTACAGTGATATTTTAAACCAGCCGGCATGGCATTTGCTGTACTCCACGACCCAGCTCCACCCGTCCCATTGAGCTTAGCATAATATACTGTTGACTGAACCGACCCACCTGACGATCCAGCATAACCACCAACAGCATACAAATAACCATTGGCAATTAGTGCCGAATGGCCTGCTCGCCCGCCAGGCAGTGCTGAGATATTCGAGTTATGAGGCCAAGAACCCCAGCTAGGATACAAATTGCCCCTTACTGTCTCCCTATAAATGCCAGATAGTGGAGAGCTGCCATAATTAGTCGTTCCACCCAGATAATACATGTTGCCATAGCCGTCATTTACTAAGGGGGCTTCTGCTCTTTGATGGACAC
>CAZHOZ010000031.1:8587-9224 GCA_964533895.1 uncultured Candidatus Saccharibacteria bacterium
TCACAACAAGCACTAAGGGAATTTATCGCCGCCCAGCTACTAATTGATCCATCCCCTCGAACAACAGAAAATTCAGTTCCATTATGCAAATTTGTAGTATTACTATTAAACCTATAGCCACCAACTGCATAAATCGCCCCATTAATGCCAGTTACACCAAGACCTGCCCGCTTAGCCCATAAACCGCCATTATACAAATCACCAATCACTGTCCAACTACCTACACTACCATCTGGATTGACTGGCGCTCTAGCAACCTCACTTTCTAAATTAAATGCTGTTCGACTAATCTGCTGAGTTCCCCCCATACGATACATATACCCATTCAAATATACATAGCCGGCATCTCGCAATGGTTTATTCATGTTTGTGACATTGGTCGTCCAGCCGCTCACTTCACCCACATTCGCGCCGTTAAATACCAAGCTTGGGGTAGAGCTAGTTGAGCTGTAGCCACTACCAACCTGCAAAATAGACCCCCCCGTAGCGTTTGCTACTGTTACGGCTGAAGCTGTATTGGCCGAAGGCTGAATCGCCGTGTCGCCAGTATCGGCAACTGTAAATACATCCGTGCTAGACTTTTTAACCTGCAGAGACTGTCCACTGCCACTATTATCAATAATCTGACCAACATCTG
>CAZHOZ010000032.1:0-2621 GCA_964533895.1 uncultured Candidatus Saccharibacteria bacterium
AGCTGGTTTGTTGAAGTCGCCCCAAAAAATAATACCAATGACAATCACGGCCATCAGCACCATCATTGCGGCAACGGGCATAATGAATTGAGTAAGAGACTGGCCCTCTTTCTTCTTGGCCTTTTCCAACTGAGACATATACTCAGACCTCTCATCAGATGGAAACGAATTATATACAGCCTCCTTAGTTTCTGGGTCGTAATACAGGCTGATGCCTATCGGCTCAGCATTCTTGTTCTTAATGCAGTTATAGATTAAGCGTCCCTTGCGGTCAATCATCATATACTTCGGATCGATCTTGATAACTCCAAGTGGAGGAAAAACATCCTTCTGCATAATCTTCCATCGCGGCGTACCGTCTTCGGCGCTTATGGACATTGCCTTATATTGCCTAAAGATACGGACACCGTTAATATCTTCAATGCAATTAATTCTATTCTTGAACTTAGACATCCACCAAACCATAAGGCCAATGCCTATGATGATAACCAGTAACAAAATATAAACGATACCGTCTGCTATACCTGACGCCGTGTTAGCCAACGCGTCTTGCCATGCCATATTATCCCCTCTTGAACGGGTTAATTGAACTCAGGAAGCCCCCGCTCTTGGCTGCCATCGTGTTACTTTCGCTATGCCTGATTGTCGCCGCGTAACTGTCGCGCTCTCTGTTATCAATCGGCCTGGTCATGAACGCCTCAACAAGGTCCATGATACTATCAACAATCAAAGAGTAGTCTTTACGCTCAATCTCCCAATTGTGAAGATTATCCATGATGATTCTAGCAAGGTTGAGGCGCACCTGTACAATGTACCGCGTGTACATCTCGTCGCCCTTCCAGTTTCCTTGCACCGTCTGAGAATTTACTACAACGCTCACGTAATTTACAATTGCCTGATATCCCTCGACGTTGCAGCGCGGCCTGTTTAGGATCTTGACCTCTTGAAACATGATATTACCATCATCGTCCTGGACTGGCTTAGTTATTGAGCCGCGCAAAGTAATCTCAATCTGGTCTATGATCGGCTGCGTATTCAGCCGTAGCTCAATGACAGAAGCATTATTATAGCCAACGTTACGGCTTTCGTAAACGTCCTGCTTTGCTGGCTGCTCGTATTCGTAGTCTGACATTGTTTACCTCAAAAAGAACTCATCCAGAGGAGAAGCGCGAGATAGCGCAACGCCAGACTTGGCAATCCTGCTGCTGTTCTCCTTTACTTCCTTTACATATTTCTTTCCCTTCTCTTGGAACTTCTGGAATCCTGACTTTCTAGAATTGCGGTAATCGTCAATCGCATTCTTCCGTGCTTCTCTCTTAGTCTCTTTCTCCACTGCTCTATTGTATGCAATTTGATATTCATTCTGATACTTGGCTGGCTTGGCTGGCTTGCTGACAAATCCCTTAACAGCACTAACAACCCTAGAACCCTCACGCTTGAGCATCGGCCTCACTGTAGGTATTCTCGACAGCCTAGACGTGCGCTCCCCTGGTGACTCATCTAGAATAAACTTAGTCTTCTTCTTGAACGGATTAAATACCATTAGAACTTCCCCCGGATTGGTCTTATGCCCAAACCTGTATCCTTTCCACCTTTACCCTTTGCACGGATGTTAAGAGTTGCGGAAAAGGCTGAGGGTGTGTATTGCTTGGGCTGCTTGAATGTCTTACCGGCTGATTTGCGGGACTTAAACGGGTTCTCATCTGTATCAAGCTTAAACTTCTTTGGAAGGCGCGGTGGTCTTGGCGTGATTTTATCAATAACGACAGGCTTAGGCTCGTCTGGATTTGGTGGCCTTGGGAAACTTTCATTTTTTGGGACATTAATGAGCCGGAAGGTTATCTTTCGCCTCTTTGTTGGCTTCTTCTCTTCCTCTTCCTCTTCTGTAACTTGCTCCTGTTTCTGCTTGAGGTCTTCTGCAATGTCGCTTGCTAGAGCGCTATCTATACCAGTGTCAACCTTTGGTGATCTGGTCGGGCCTATATTCTGTGTATCTCCCTGGCCTGATAACTGATTAGCAAAGAATATTGCAGGTCTTATACTAGAAGTCACGCTTCTTTTTTGAGCTACAAATACTTCAGTACCACTTCTACTCCTGCGGATACCATCAATCCTAATGTTGCCCGTAGCAGATAAGCCTGTATCATATGCCCTCTGAACGTTTGCTGGCATATTGCTTGACTGCTGATATGCAACCGGAGGACTATAGTTGCGAGGTACGGGGTAGTTTTCAGAGTATCTTGCTTGTGTCCTCTGTGGCTTTGGCAGCGACTGCTGGTTATCTGCCGCCTCAAAGAACTTACGCACATTCTCCATAGTGCGCTGCTCATTAATCTTATTCTGCTTTAGCCTCAATTTCTCAAGAATATTTGCCCTTACGCGTGAGCGCCCATTTGTCTGCGCTGTATTCGTCAGTGGTGCAGTAACCTGCTTAGGGGTTGGTTGCTGCAATAGTTCTGTAGTCTGACCACGAGTATTATAGTTCTTAATGGCAAGCTCTCTTGCTTTAGGTTGCTTTAATAGTTCCCTACGCTGAACCCTAGTTAGTTTTGGTTGCTGCAACTGTTGTAGCTGTGTCGATGTTCCCATTCTGCCCATATTCCTTGTGTTATATGGTCCTG
>CAZHOZ010000032.1:2631-3990 GCA_964533895.1 uncultured Candidatus Saccharibacteria bacterium
CTGGGATGATGGACGAGAGTATCCACCACGTCCATCGTTTCTTATAACAGAAATCTTTTCATTACTATACTTAGCATTATAGTTATCAAGATCATAGCCACTAACTCTCTTATAGTTTACTATTTGTCTGGATGGCTGCTGCTTAAGATTAATATTAATCTGTTTTCCCTTCAATATTTGTTTACCAGATTCGGTGATTGCATATTCTGTTTTTGTAGTAACTCTGCCCTGACCTGTTCGGAATGTGTCCTTTACGACATTACCACCACGAACAGTCTTACCGCCCCTAGTTGTTCCGCCTCCTCTAATTGATGCCTTCTTACCAACAATAGGGGTCTTTAAGGCGCGTACTGTTGTAGGTAGGACAGATGGTACAGTAACTACTGTCAAATCAGCTAATGCCTCTGGTGTTCTTTCATTTGCTGCCTTTGCTCCTGTATAACCAGTAGCAAGAGCACCGATACCGCGCAAAGCTACAGCGCCTACTATCGTTGTTCCTGCAACTATGGCTGCCTCTGCTGCAAGAGCAGACTGCACGTCTTTGTCTTTAGCAGCAGTCTTAAACGGCTCCATTAATTTCCTTCTTTCGTCTCCAATACGCTTTACTTCGTCTGGTTTACCAGTGAATGCTGCTATAATTTGTTTCTCTGGTGTAAGTGCATCCTGTGTCTTTAGTGGATTATCAATATCATAAATAACAAAATCTGCAACTACCTTTCCTTTCTTGTATTCTCCCCTGGCAATCGATACAAACGGTTCAGCTACTCTTTTGCCGAACCTCGTCCAGAAACCTTCCTCTTTTTTATCTTGTACGGTATCCAGATCACCAAGATCAGAAACCACATTGCTAGCGTAAGGTCCGCTGCGTTCTCTGGTGTTGCCCCTATCAGAGTTACTGATAGAGCTAAACACAACGCTAGTATTATCAATCCTAAGAGGGTCAGGTAACTGTCTAGTTTGAGTTTCATATCCAATACTTTGTGGTTCGGGGGTATTTATTACTTTCCCAGGAGTCGCCATCGTCGGCTGCTCGACGACAACATCTACATTTTCTGCCGCAAGCTGGCGTAGGTCAGTCTGCTTGTAAACCGTCTTGGCATTCTCCACACCTGTTGCGTCTACCGCTTCAAATTGTCCAGGCTGGACCTCGACGTATGATATCTTTGTACCATCCGCTTGCTCTCCAAACGCCCCAGAAGGAAATGCATTACTCCTCTTAAACACAATAGGATTACTCGCGCCTTGTCTAAGAAGTCGCCCAGTGGACTCCTCGTCAAGATCGCCTTTCGCTCCTAAACGATTGCGGGCATACCACTGGATTTTTTCATACTCACGGTCATTAAGTTTTGTCTGAGAACC
>CAZHOZ010000032.1:4000-9032 GCA_964533895.1 uncultured Candidatus Saccharibacteria bacterium
CACGGAACTGCTGCTCATTGATCGCGTTAACGTTGCTGACCACACACCCACTCCTGAAAAATTCGCTATATAAATCGTGTTCTTACTTGTTCGTATTTGTTATTACATCCTGCGGCATTTGCTCCATATGTGCCAAAGCGGATTAATAGCGTCTCACCTAAGCTATGGCGCAAGCGGAACGCATCCGCGGTGAGACACATGGAAAGAATTGCAGAGTTTCAGATTCAGGACCTTTTGCCGATTGCCCTGACTCTTGTCGTTGTTGGTATCGGCGTCGCGTACGGCCTCAACGTTCTTGGGGATGTCAAAGCTAGTATGACCGCTAATAGCGCAGAAGCTAACGCTACGCAGAAGGCAATTGAGGGTGTCGCTAAGCTGCCTGAAAAGCTGCCTCTCATCGCTACCGTCATCGTGGCTGCGATTATCATCGGCATTCTGGTCCGCTATATGTTCCTGTCTATGAGGACGTAAAATGGAACGCGTCGCCCACTTTGAGATTCAAGACCTTCTCCCGATCGCCTTGACTCTTGTCGTTGTTGGTATTGGTGTCGCCTATGGCCTTAATGTCATGGGTGATGTGAAAACAGGTATGCTTACTAATACCGCCGGATGTAACAGCACATCTGATGTTAGATGCGGAAGTGATTATAACGCAACAGGTAACGCCATCACTGGTGTTGCTAAGCTACCAGAAAAGCTCCCTCTTATTGCGACAGTGGTAGTTGCAGCGATTATAATCGGCATCCTAGTACGCTACATGTTTATGTCGATGAGGAGTTAGCCACCTCATCGTTTTTTTCTTTCTGTTTTACTGGTGCCTAAAAACCGTTCAGCGGCAACTGTATCTCAATATCAAGTATCGTCGATATGTCTAGGTCTATGTACCGCTCAACCTTGAGCCTCTCAAAGTTCTCTTTTTTTTGTTTTTATTTTATTTTTAATTTTTGTTTTTGAGAGAGAGAGAGAGATAATGCATGTTTTTGTCATACAACGTAACAACGTAGTTACAACGTCGAACAAAATCGTGACTTCACACAGCGGTATCTCTGAAAACAAAAATTAATAAAAAACAAAAAATAAGCTTAAGCATACAATATCACTTCTTAGTAGTTATATCGTCGAGCCTCGAAGGGTGAATATGTGTGCGCAATGTACATAATATTTATAAACAAATCACACGCAATGTGTACACATAAGGCGTACATGGTGAAATGATGGGATATTACGATGAGCAAAGGAAGGCATACAAGAAGATTGCTGATCGCATCAACGAGGTAATACACAGCCAATCATCATTAGATGTCGATTCCTTTGTCATTAAGCTTACTGAGGATTTTGGATGCAGTGAACGAGCTTGTCGTAGACGCATCGAGCTTGTAGCCAGTAAAAGCGGTTGCCTCATTCTCGAAAAAGGTGAAATCAAATATGCCAATGAATGATACAGATGGTTTTGATGATCGCATAAGCGTTCGTGCTTGGTCTAATTACAAGGAAGACTTGGAAGATGCCCGCAAGAAGCACCCAGAAAAGTACGCTAACGAATCGCATCAGATTCGCGCCTACATTATCAAGGGACTTCGTGAGGATGGGGTGAATGTCTGATGGAACGAGAAACCAACCACATATGCCCCGCCTGTAAAGCGGACGCTTTGGACTACCATACCCTTTTCACGGAGGAGAAGGAGAAGCTCTACTTATGCTGCGATAACTGCGGGTGGTGGTCATGAGCGGACCACGGCTGCAAAGCACGTTGCTGACGTTCGCGGAACGCATTGAGACAGATCGCCGCCGTGTTGCAGAGATTTACCTGGAGCACCCGGAAGCGTTGGCAAACGATACGTGGCTGTTGAGGTTTTACGAGCAGAAGTATGGCGGCACGTCTGGCCGCGAGAGTAGCATAACCAGGCGCGGTCGAGAAGTCAGGAAGAAGTGGAGAGAAGCAGTTAGGTGAAACTATGCAAGAAGCAACATGGACAGACGCAACGGAAAGTAAATACGTAAGACTGGAAGAGAACGTTAAGAAGATGATGGTTCTCACGAACTACAGGTTATCTCGTGTTAGGAAGTTTGATGAAGATCGTATTGAGTTTCAAGCACAAGTAGTAAACGAAGACGGCGAAGCATGCGATAAGATATTTTCCACCGTGAGCGCACCACTTATGCGAGAGTTGCGCCCGTTTTTCGATGAAAAGAACCCAGGTAACGCAATCGAGTTAATTATTCTCAAGAAGAAGGTAGGAACGAACAAGTACGCCTACCTAGTCGAGGAGGTCAGAGCATGAAAACTAAACCACAGAGAAAGAATGCAAAGTATGTCATTATTCGCACGTATAGTGCTGGCGTCCACGCTGGCTACCTAAAGTCACGCAAAGGGAAAGAGGTAGTCCTTACTAATGCCCGCCGCATCTGGTATTGGGATGGCGCTGCAAGCCTAAGCCAGTTGGCAATGGAAGGAACATCTAAGCCGCAGAACTGTAAGTTTCCTTGCGAGGTTAGTGAGATTACACTGACGGAAGCTATCGAGGTTATCACCTGCACAGCAAAGGCACAGAAGAGTATCCGGAGTGTTTCCGAATGGCGCCAATGAATAGTGGCTCTCGCCCTGGCAATGGCTCTGGCGATGGCTCTGGCTATGGCTCTGGCGATGGCTCTGGCTATGGCTCTGGTTATGGCTCTCACCCTGGCGATGGCTCTGGCGATGGCTCTGGCGATGGCTCTGGCGATGGCTATGGCTCTGGCGATGGCTCTGGCGATGGCTCTGGCTATGGCTCTGGCTATGGCTCTGGTTCTGGCTATGGCTGAAATGGACGTGAAAAAACATGAACACACAAACGCTACAGTACGCCCGTAACGGGTATTACTCCGTGCTGGACACGGACATTTTCTTTATTTGCCAGAACGCACAGCGGAGGATGAAATAATGGTACACGGACCAAAAGGACAGAAGTGGATTTCAATGTGTGGAGATTGCGGTAGGGATAGCAAGTCGTGCAGTGATGCAAAAGACGGATGCCCCCACGCAGACCTGTACAGGGTATATAGCAAGGTGATGCCAGATGCGCACCTGGTGTGAGCAGGGTGGCGTTGTTATCCTGGACAGTGTTCGATGGGATAAGAACTATAATGAGCCATACATACGTGACGCGCTCGAGGTGAAAGAAACTTGGGGACTGCGATAGTCATCATCCTGTTGATTACCTGGTTTGCCGTGCTTTACGTAGTGGTGGATTTGATACGCATTATGTTCCAGGGTAAGTAAGTGCAATAAGATAAAACGTGCTGTAGGCGGCGAGTGGCCGCAACGAGGAAAGACCACCAGTGATTCACATAGCCCATTATGTGTGCACTGCTTCGGGCAAAATAGTGGTTCCCGGTGCAACTCCGGAGCAGCCCATACGTCGCAACCGATAGGTTGCGGCTACTGTGTATAGCTATCGTCCGTTTGCCGAGGACGTAACAAATCGGCTCATCATAGTTGACCTATAGGTGTTCGGTTAACCTACGAGGGTGTGGGAGGCACCAAAGGGAGGTATATCATGACCAATCATAGAGAACCGGACACCAGCCAACGGGTGCAGCTTGACGCTATCGTTGAGCAGATGTTTGCCATTGACGCTAAGGACCACGACAAGGCGCAGGATATTATACGCAGGTACAACAGGGACATGGCGCACGAGCGGGCGCACCAGTACGCGAATATCGAGCACGTAATCCATGCGTATCGTGCCGAGCTGGAGGAGTACCATCGGCGCAGTATTGAGGGCGAAGCGTATCAATGATAGCAAAATGTCAGAAGTGCGGGAAAGAGTATGAAGAGCGGGACATGCTCACGTATAAGCACGAGTGTCCCCGCTGTCGGCGGCTGGACGTATGAAGCTATGGCTCCTTGTGCTGGTGCTGGCGATGGTTGGCGTAGCTGCCGCACCCGAACAGAGGGAGCAGAAGACATGGGACGAGGCATTATACGGGATAGCCTGGGGTCATACATACGTGGTGGATGTATATGACTGTTCGGAGTTTAGCCGCGATTTGGCGGCAGCACTGCGGTCCAGCGGGTGGAAAGCGCGGCCATATACGGTGACAGTAGATTGCGGGAGTGGGCTATTTGGACCGGAGTGCCAACAACAAAAGAACAACCACATGATTGTGCACGTGAGAGATGTGTATATAGAAGCGACAACCGGGGAAGTGATTTCCCCCAAAGACTACAAAGCATACGGGTTGAGATGATGGACGAACAGGAGATGAGGATACAAAACCTTAACATTCCAGAGAATTTCGCATGGTTCTCTGATGCGATACACAATAGACCTACAAATGATATTATTATCATGGTCAGAGATGCCATCACCGCCGCCCGCCGCGAGGGGCTTGAGAAGGGGAAGAGAGTAACTGAGGATATGCGCATCCTTTGGACTGCTACAGGACGAGAGCAAGGCAAGCAGGAAGGTGCGAGGGAGGAGTGTAAACGGATTGCATCATATTGTGTTGAACGTTTCGACTGCCTTGATTGCGGTAAAATCGTCGCTAAAAGCGACGAGCTATACCATAATGCAGACCATACCCTTCATTCCGTTTTCGTGATAGAAAAGAAGCACCTCGGGGGCGATGGGAAGTGATTGTGGCTAATATCGAGATATATCATTGGTCTGCCTGGGTTCTTATCTTAGTGTTTTGCTTCGCGTTAATAGGAATAGGCAAGATATGGTCTGACTTGCAACATATGCCCGAGGAGTTGGATGACGATGGAGCCGAAGCCGCTTAAGCATGACGATTTGCGCGAACCAGTAGTATGCAATTGTGCAATGGGTGCGCATATTGTTTTGGAACAAAGTGATGATGGGTCTGCCTCACGGTATCAAATAGCCGCCGCTGTCGCCTGGTTGAAGGGATTGGATGCATACGTTCCAGATGTATATGACTTTTGTGAGAAATGTGGGTCCGAAAATCAGGGCATTATGTTTGTCATCCCTGATAAATATCAAGATATAAAACAATTTGGCAATGTTCATTTTTGCCTTGATTGTGCTTT
>CAZHOZ010000033.1:0-8464 GCA_964533895.1 uncultured Candidatus Saccharibacteria bacterium
ACCTTCAACATCAGTCGGACTAGATGTTGCTGGACCGATATTATTCAGGTTGTTGGGACTGCTGGTGGCGGCTGTTAAGATATCCAGTCCGCCAGAGATAATCGTGTTGTAGGCACTACTATCTATATCAAAGTTTGATGGAGTAGCTGCTACGTAACTTGTAAAATCAGGGTCGCTATCGTCAGTTACCATAGTGCTGAGCGTAAAGCTAATACTATCACCGGTAGCAAGCACACGAGGGCTAGCACCAACATAGCTACAGCCACCAATTCCATAAGTTGAGTGGTCAGCCAACATAGAGCCAGCTACTACCGCCGAGCCATCACCCCAGTAAGTACAGCTAAAGTCGCTACCAGAATTAGCACTAAAGGTTAAGTTGGGCGGTAGGACGAACGTAACTGGTTGGTCGCCAGGGCTGCCGGTGTAGGCTGAAGCAATATCGACAGACTCGGGTCCGTTGTTATAAAGAGTAACTTGGTAGTTCAGTGTAGCGTTTAAGGCGAAGTCTTGGGGATTGAGTAGTCGATGAGTAATCGCTAAGTCGGCTAGATTGGGTGAGACCGTCTGCCCAGCAGCCCCAAACTCACTAGTTGAGCCAAAGCCGCTAGGTGTAGATGGATCAATCTCAGTAGCAGTTAAGGCTAAGTTGGCGTGTCCAGTGCCACTTAGGGTATGGCTGAATTCTTCTAGACCACTGCCGTCGCTGGTGATATTAGTATAGCCTAAGTAAGTCTCACCCTCACCTATGCCTGAAGGGTCAGCTGCAGTATTAGAAAAGAACTCTATGCGATATTGACCAGCTGGTACATCAATACTAAAGTCTACTTCGGTATTACCTCCACCCTCTGTTATCTGGGTGTAGCCTGGAGAATTAAGCATATCGTTGGGGCCAGTGTCAGTGTCATTGGCGTCATTAGTGTTATTGATGAAATCAGCATTGAGATCGATACCCATGGTATTGTTGTTGAAGATAGAATTCTTAACTATAGCAATTTTTTTAGCGGTATTATTTACACTTATTCCTCTATGGTTAAGTTGCATTACATTACCAGCAACTAATATGTTATGTGCAGTATCATTTATCGCAATGGCTACTCGGGTGTCTCGCATATTAATAATCGTGTTACCTAGATGGTCGGCATCTCCACCTATGGTAATATCAGAGGAATCGTCATTAACGATAATTCCTGAACCTGCACCGTACTCAGATAGATCAATGGTTAGACCGTCTGAGCCTATTGCTATATTATTGCCCTGAATGGCTATCCCTTGACTTTGTTTGCTATTCAGCTTTTCGATAACTATAATTCCAGTTTCGCCAAAAGCTACCACATTTCGTTGACTTGGTGATGATCCGCCAATGCGACTATTATGAGATCCTTTTAGGCTAATCTGTGGACCTGTTGCTGTATTGTTTGCATTTACAGATCCTGTTATGTCGGTTCCGATATAGCTACCACTCAAAGCAAATCCATCAGCACCGTTCACGAGTATTTCAGAACCTGTTGATTGGCGCAAATTGAGGCCTCTAAGCTCAACATTATTGCCTTCTACTATTAATCCCCCCGAAGTACTATTATTTATTCCAATTCTAATTATTCCATCCATGGCTTCTGGCCAGGCCTTAGTATTCTCTTCCGCATCGCCCTGAGTAAAGCCATCGATTAAGACACTCTGGGTTATAGTTAGGGCGCTTTGAGGTTGGATTGTTTTATCACCAAAGCCAGCAATATTGAAGTTAATGATGTCTTGGTCACCTGGATTGCCATTGGAGTTAGCATCGCTAATCGCTTGTCTTAGGCTACCGGCACCGGTGTCATTAGTATTAGTAACTGTGAAGGTAGCTGGAGCGGCAAGGCTAGTGGCAGGCTGTATAAGATTGAGGTAAATAGTTAATACTAAGCCGAGTAGTAGACCAAATACTGCTTTAGTTACTTGGCTTATTTTAATATTTGGTTTTACATTATTTTGTTGGCTCACATTAATAGCTCCTGGTATCGATAGTGTCGCCAGTATTGGTCTTGAGGGTTAGGTTGCCACTACTACCTAGGTCGGTATCGTACTGACCAGCTACTAAGACAGCCGGATGAGCAGCTCGGTAGTTAATGTCATCTCGAAGCAGATAGATAACACCGTTGGCTGGTACGACAGCACCAGCTGGCATGGTATAGCTAACACTACCCGATAGTGTCCAGTTAGATAGATCTACCGCGGTGTCGGCACTATTAGTTAGTCTGATGTACTCATTAGTATTATTATTATCCGCTACTACCTGATCGAAGGAGACTGATTCACGTTCAGCTTGGGTTTGAGAAGGTGGTATTCCTAGCTTAATTCTTTGAAAGGTTTGGTAGTATAGCTTTTGCTTATCAATACCTTGCAAAATATTATTTGAGAATACGCCAGCATTCATGCGAGTAAAGTAGGTTGTATGGCTACCCCAGTCCAGAGCTAAAGGCCACTTTGCTAGATCTAAATTAATATCATCTAGCTGTTGAGTTTGATTGTTTTGGAATGTAGTTTTTAAGCTGTCTGAGGCATACAGCTTATCAACCACAGTCCTGAGGCGCCTCAGATAAAGCGCTCTTAAGTCGCGGTTTTGATATACGGCATTCTGAATCGGTAGAATAGTATAATCAGAAGTATCCACATCATATATACTTATTTGAGGCTTAATGCCCCAATCGCTTCCATCAAGATCCCAGGGGAGTGAAGACCATCTGTCTTGTGAGGTATTAAAATGATGAACTACATTACCCTCATCAGACATATCATTTTGTCCTATTGCAGCCCGTGCAGTCATAAAGTTTATCTCACGGGGTATATCTATATTATCTAGTACGTAATCTGTTTTGGTTGGATCGTTTCTATCTAGGCTCTTTAAATTATTCATAAATTGTTGCATACGAGTAGTGTCTGGAGCTCCCGATAACACTTCAAATGGACCGTCATATAATTCATCGCTATTATAGCCATTATCACTACGCCATTCGCTTTCGTATTTGTCTGCATATACATACGCACCCTCAAAGTTACCGTTTCTGTTCAGGCGAGATTGGACCATATCTGGCACTGGTATACCTGTTTGACTAGCGACCCACCAGCCAGTAGTGAACTTAGCAAGGCTAGAGTGTTTTACAATACCAATCATATTAAACTCATGAATAGCCCTGTTTGCACCAGACGGCTGGATATAGTATCCACTAGGGAGCTTGAATTTTAATGATAACTTCTGTTCCCAACGAGAATCATTTCCTCGGACCTTAACCTTGGTGTTGTCATATACATCATTTCCGTAGACTACAACACAATTTAAGTAAACATCATCAAACCTATGGTCATTTGAAAGGCTAGCATAGTCGGCGTCAGGGATAAACCATTGGATAATTGGAAGGTTGGAAGTTTCCCCCGGATCCTTCACATAGTAACCATGGTAGTTCATGGAGTCACTGCTGCTGGGGCTAGTGCTGGTACCATCGACGTTGGTGGCAGAGACTTTGAACCTAACTAAGGTTTTAATTGGTTGTCCAGGTATTTGAGCGCCGTAGACGTTGTCGCCGGCAGCTCCGTCATTATGGGCACCGTCGTCGTACATAGTGAGAGTAACATCAGTGTTAAAGTTAAGTTTGTAACTAAGATCTACGCTTGAAATACCACTACCAGTTACAGTGGCGGTAATATTTACTGGGCTATTGGCGCTGACGTTGCTCGGATCGGTTACACTGCTAATCTGTGGTAAGGCTAGACCAACATTGGAGTTTTGGACTAGTGGTGTACCACCATTATTAATGCTTGATGCCCAATTAGCTGAGTCGGTGTTGTCAAGATTGGTGGCTTTTAGCTCAAGTGACGGGCCATTACCATCTGGACTGGTTGGCCAAGGGCTAGCATCGTCGTAGGTGACGGTACTAATAACGTTAGAGCTGTCATCTGCTAAGGTAACGGTCTCACCGCCATTAGATAAGCTAGTTCCAGCGTAGCTAGCTGCCGCTGTAATGCCATAAGTAACAGTGGTTTGGGCAATATTAGGTGACACCACCAAGTAGCCATTAGCTGGAATAATAGTACCAGGGCTAAAGGTATTACCAGCTAATGTAACACCAGCATTAAAGCTCCAGCCACCTAAATCAATGTTAGCACCGGTAGTGTTGTATAGCTCTATAAACTCATCATCCTGATTGCCGGTGCCTGGGTTATACATAATTTCGTTGATGATGACATCATCTGGCGAGGCAGCGTGGACTTTTTTTATCTCATCGCCTTTGTATAAAACAAAAATTGATCCGACTAAGACAATACTAAGTAAGATGGCTTTAATATTTTTCACACGGTCTTTCAAGCAAAAAATAATCCGTTAACCTGTCAATATTTTAGCATAACCTTCTTGATATACCTATGAGATATGGCAGTAGTGTGAAGCTGGTTGGAGCACAGGCTGCAAGGAAATGACAATCTGCAACTGCAATATTGTGTGCGTTTAGCTTGTAGGCACGGCGCAGTACAGTATTAGCCGAGTACGTTATTTGGCAAACGATTCAACTGCTCGTAAAGATCTCCACAAATCTCCATTATCTCAGTCTGCTCTTCGGGCTTGAGCAGTTTGCGCCAGCGCTCGGCGTTGTCTTGGCTGTTGCGCGCTAAAACATGGATAGCGTTATTCGTTGGGTCAGTCGGATTTTTAGACCCAGTCAGGGTTTGGAGCTTGGCGGCGATTTTTGGTGTAAAGTCCAATTGATAGGTGCGATAGAGGCTACGCGTGATTGCCTGCGGATTCGCAGAGAAAGCCTCGTGACTAACGAGTAGTTTAGTAATATCTTTCTGGCAGGCTTGTAAAATAATTTCGTTTACGGCACGCCAATACCAGGCTAAGGTTTGAGGGGTGGTTTGAGGTTTATTTATCGACTCCTGAACTTCTGTCGATAGTCGGGCACGCAAGCTGTCGTCGGCTAAAAATTGTTCCAGAGGTGAGCCAATCCAGCCGAGACGGATGTGCGAGGCGATGACGCCACAGGGATGTCTTAGTGTGTAGATAACCGATAGCTTTGGATGTTTGGCAAAATGCTCGGCACTCAGGCTGGCTGTCGGATCTTTTAATACGAGTGTAGTTACGTATGGATTATGGGTGTCGAGCCAGTAGCGGATGTGGTAGCGATTTGTAAAAAAGTGACGGTAAGCCAGGCGCAGTGGGTTGTGTGTGGGTGGTTGTAAGGCGTTTTCTTTGTAATGGGCTTGGCCGCATAAGATATCGTCTAAAAGTTGGTCATATTGAGTTTGGTAGGCAGAGCCAGGATAAATATAGGGAAAAAAACAATCATCGGATCCTATCATCCCGGTCTGCGAGTTAAACGGCTCTTCAACGTAGCCGACAGACCGAGCCAGAGCTAGGATGTGGGCTAATATGGTTGATCCGCTACGCGGACAGCCTGTTATCATGATGCCATTGCGGGTGTATCTCTTCATGCTTGGCTTCACTATAAGTGATTTGACGTTGTGTCGGTATATTTACGGATACAAATAAATCTGGCATAATAAGTAGCGTTTTTGCACCTCTCATTCAGAAGGGAACCGTAAGATGGCAGAACTTCGTACCCAAGCTGAGCTAGAGGCTCTCCTGAGTCGTTTTGATGCTGAAGAAGTCTATCGCATGCAGGCTAGTTTGTCTGTTAGGCATGCCGAAAAAAGCCTGTTTCGTACCATGCATTTTGATGCCCGTAAGGATTTTCATTGTCCCGAACAGGTTGTTTTTGCTCCGACCGTTCCGACTTGGACAAACGTAGCTATTTCACCGTTTGGGTCAGCGGTGCATCCTAGTTTTTCAGTAATTATTGATGCCTGGCAAGCAGCCCCGCATCTTTTGGCCTTCATTGCCGGAGAGATGCTCAATCATGGTCGCAACTTTACTTTAGTAACGAATCATGGTGCACTTTTTGATATCGCTCTGGTTCATGGTGCTTTGCGCATTGCTCTAGACAACAGGCTTTTGTCGAGTATTTTTACGGAGCAAAGTACTGTTATTGTGAGCGGTGGTGTACGCACCCTGGAAGTTGTGCTGATGATTGATGGGGTGGAAGTTGTCTTACCAGCTATTGAGGTGCTGCAGCTGTTCACGCGCGTGCTCACCAGCTTTCCGACCACGCTCACCGTGAAAAATATGAATTTTGATCACGAACTGGTGGTCGCTTCAAACGAGCTCGTACGCTTGGCGCATAGCGAGCTGCTGGCACGGGGTGGGCAGCTGGTTGCTATGGCGCCCAGTGCTTCTGAAGATCGATTGCTTTCTGATCGAAAGCACATGCAGCCGCTAAAAAACGGCACCATGGATCTGATGGTTGGTAATTGGGCTATTCCCGTTGCTGTCACCCTCGATGGTGATGAGCCGTCAGCCTGTACGGTGCTGGAGCCTCGTTGGTTGAACGATCATGAGAGCTGTCACGCAATGATGGAGGCAATTGCTCATCAGTGCCATCGTCAGTCGTTGGTTGATCACGTCTATCATCGTAAACCGCGGCTTTACGAGAAGACGTTGGCGGCATACACGCGTCGTCATCGCTCGTAAAACTTGTCGCAATCCCTAGTACGGGGTTGCGATTTTTTCAAACAACAAAAAACCCGAGTTAGCACCCGGGTTTTTCGAGGGTTGTAGATTTTGTTATTTTTTTTCAGCTCTGAGATGATCTTGATAGTGCTTTGCCTGGATACCTAGAGCAATTGCAACTGGGCCTGCGATGAGACCGTAAATACCGAGCACCCAAGCAAAAGCAATGCCGCCAGTCTGTGGGTGACGTAACACAAATACGCCGGCTAGAGCCGTGATGATACCCACCAAGATGAGTAGTGCGCGCATCGAGCCATGGAAATCGAAAGCAACAATAAATTCGAACAAGCCACGTACCACCAGTACAAAACCAATCACGAGCACAAGTGCAGCCAGGGTGATACCCGGACGTTGTGCAATGTAGGCTCCAGCGGCTACCTGCACTATGCCCAAGAGCATCGTGAGCCACCAGGTGCTATTTTTACGAATCTGCATAATTGAAGAAATAATGTCAACAACACCAGATACTAAAATAAACAGCGCAAATACAACGGCTGCGGTTAATAGTGTAATTTTTGGCCACAGTAGCATTGCTACACCAAACAGGATGGCAAAAATACCGCGAAGCACGAGAATCCACCATTGGGTGTCTTTGACCGACTCCATTTCCATTACGGTAGTGTCCATAATGAACTCCTTACTTTATTAATACTCCTACTTGCAAAAGTAAACTCATTCTTCTTGTAGGTCAAGCATAAGGGGTGAAAGTTTCTTGATATAAGCGCCTATTTTTGGTAGACTCGTACGGTTATATTTTGGTTATGAATAGACGAAAAAATATTTGGCAAAAACTACAAAGTGGTCCGTTTGTAGCGTTAGCACCAATGGATGATGTGACGGATGTGGTGTTTCGCAGGTTGGTGCATGAGTTGGCGCCGGCCGATGTGTACTTTACCGAGTTTGTCAGCGTGGAGGGGTTTTGTTCACCGGGTCGTCAGGCGATTGAGCGCCGGCTGCATTTGCATAAAGATGAAGGTCCGGTAATTGCACAAATCTGGGGGACAACGCCGGAATATTTTAAAAAAATGGCGGTTGAGCTAGCTGGTCGTGGTTTTGCGGGCATTGATATCAATATGGGCTGTCCGGTGCGGGATATTATTAAAAGCGGTGGTTGTTCAGCCCTTATTAACACGCCGGAGCTGGCTGCCGAAATTATTACCGCTACAAAGGAGGGGGCTGGCGATTTACCGGTGAGTGTAAAAACTCGGCTAGGTTGGGCGAAACCTGAGATTCGAGAGTGGCTGGGGTTTTTGATGCAGCAAGACATCGCCGCACTAACGGCACATCTTAGAACCGTGAAGGAAATGAGTAAAGTTGATGCTCACTGGGAACTAGCTCCAGAAATTGCAGCTTTGCGTGCTGAGTTGAACCCCAGTTTGGTACTAATGGGTAATGGCGATGTAGAGAATCGTCAGGCAGCTACGGTGCGCATTGCAGAGACGGGCTTGGATGGCGCGATGATTGGCCGTGGCATTTTTCATAATCCCTGGGCGCTTGAGTGTATTCAGCAAGCCCATAGTATTGAGGAGCGTTTTGCTGCCCTCATGCGTCATCTTGATATTTTTGAAGCTACCTGGCGAGATGGTGAAAAACGTTTCGATCCCCTCAAGCGCTTTTTCAAAATTTATGTGCAAGGTTTTGATGGGGCGGCTCAGTTACGCGCCAAACTTATGGATTGCAAGACAATCGCCGAGGTGCGCATGCAGCTAACAGATTTTGTTTGAAAACTAGATTTTCTACATGTTTTTGCTATCTGGTACAATGCAATTAGAAGAGGAAACTATGCGAGTATCACAACTATTTACCAAAACAAGCAAAAACGTACCAGCTGATGAGACAGCTCGAAATGCCCAATTACTTATTCAGGCT
>CAZHOZ010000034.1:0-8425 GCA_964533895.1 uncultured Candidatus Saccharibacteria bacterium
GATTAAAGACACTACAGCGACAACAATTGCAGGTGCTACAAATGTAGAGGGGCTATCAACAACTGTGTATATACCAAGAGGAAGAAAAGTAAAGGTTACAGTAAATGGTTACGCTTTTTATAACTCTGGCACAGCCCAATCAAGAATTTGCCTGTTTGATGGAACGGTTGGGTCTGGGACTTTGATTGGCCTTACGGCTTTTGGTAATGGGGGAACAAACATTGTTTTCGCTGGAACTTTAGTACAAGGGACATATCAAAAAGATGGTAGTGTTACTTTTAATGTTGGTATTTTGACTGGCGGTTCTGGGACCACAAGCTTGGACTCTAGCGCACCATCACTCTCTTCATCTGGTACATACTTTACCAAATGCATAGTGGAGCTTGTATAGTGGACTTCGCTAACATCGTCTCGACTGCCGCTACACTAGCCGCTATCGTGTCGGTGGCATCGGTCTTGCGTCAAAGAGATACTATAAACGTCCTCAAAGAAAACAATGCAGCTCTCCAAGAAAGAGTCGATATCTTAGAACACTCTCACAAGGAGAATGAACATCAAATATCTAAACTACAAGGGGAGCTAAACGCCTACAAGGAATTAGTCCTAGTGCCAGAAACCTTAATTGAGCAACTTCTCGAAAAAGACAACCAAATAATTGACATACTGGAGAAGAAATAATGGTTACACTTCAGCAATTTATAAATGCCTGGGCAGGTAAGCGAGTCCCTAGTAGGGGCGGTATTACTGGTCAGTTGGTGTATAATATAAGGTATGAAAACACTTATAGTTACGAACCAACACGGCACTTACAAGTTTCTACTCGACGACGAGGATATGGAAATGATTAAATCGCTTGGACGACCTTGGTGGGTACAAGAGAAGCGTGATAAACCATATGCTCGAACAACAATTGATGGCAAGGTGGTTGAGCTGCACAGATTGATTATGGGTAGACCAGAGGGTAAGGTGGTAGACCATATAAGCCAAGACACACTAGATAACCGACGTTCCAACCTGCGTATCTGCTCAAACGCAGATAACCTACGCAATGGCCGTATTAGGCCAAATAATACTTCTGGGTACAAGGGTGTGTGGTGGGCTGAAAGAGAACAGCGATGGATTGCTGAAATAAAAGTCGGATATAAGAAGATAAACATATACGGGTTCAAGAACTTTGCTGACGCACTTGGTGCGAGGGTGGCTTTAGAGAACGAGTATTGGGGGGCTGTATGAGTGTAACATTAGACCAGTTTATATCTGCATGGAGTGGTAAAAAGGTTCCTAGTAGGGGGGGGATCTTAGGCCAGTGTGTTTCACTGGTTCAGCACTGGGCAGAAGACCAGGGGATCGGTGGTACACCAGTCTTTCCAGTTCCATCAGCCTACCTGATGGCTGGTAAGCGAGCTGACGTTTTTACCTGGGTGGCTAACACTCCGAAAGGCGTACCCGCACCAGGTGATATTGTAGTTTTTAGTAATCGAGTCGGGGGTGGACACGGGCATACTGGGATTGTCGTATCAGCCAACCTCAACACTCTTGATGTCTTTCAACAGAATGACCCAATGGGCTCAGGGGCGCATACTAAACGGTATAATTACGCTAACGTTTTAGGCTGGTTAAGATTTAAGACAGCGGCTCCAGCACCGCAGCAAGGAGTAATTATGGATACAAACGCAGGACGAGAACTATACCGCACAGGCTTGTTCAGAGAGCCAGAAAATGACTCAGTAGGTTCCGCAGCACAGTGGAATGGCAGAACGCCAGCAGATGCCTTGAAAGTGTTACGAGATGCACCAGAATGGCAAATGAACGCACGCAAGGTAAAAGATTATGATGTACTGGCTAAGAGCGTACAAGAGCTTTCTGCTCGCCCTACAAAGGCTGAATTAGAAGCTATTACCAATCAGCTTAAAGCTAGTGCAGATAGGGTCGCAGAGTTAGAGAAGCAGGTACAGGATAACCCAGACACTCAACTGTTGAATGAATCGGGATCGTGGTTGAGTAAATTATTTAACCGATTATTTAAGGGGAAAAATAATGAATAAAAAAGTTGTTCTGGATTTTGTGAAAGAAGGTTTGAGGGTTGCTATATTTGGGGCGATTTCATCGCTGGTAGCGTATGGATTGAATCAGCTTGGAGCTAGTGATCAGACGAATACAGTGGTAATAGTCGGAACATTGGTATTGAAGGCATTGGATAGAGCAATTCATGAGGATCAGAGCATTAATTCTAAAGGGATTCTGCCATTCTAGTTGTTGACTAGGGATTTCAAAGTGCTATAACAGAAATATGAAAACAAGAAAGCTTCTCATTCTCATGTGGGGGGCTTTTTTGTTCGCACCTTAAAGGGGGTGGGAATGTGCCTCGTCAGAATCGTCACCATATTTGGCATCCTCGCCGAGACTATAAAACACCTATCGAGCGTAGCTTCAGGGCGTTGCCGTGCAACGTGGTATGGATTGATGAGAAGGCGCACACGCTCCTTCACATCTACACGAAGCCACCAGATAAGCCGTCTCATGAAGAGATGTGCGCTTGCAATCTACCGAAATGTGTGCTAGAATTGGCAGCATACAAGGCTTCTAATCTTTGTATGCGCGGTGCTGGCGAGGGTCAGCACCGTTGCCATTTCTAGCGCATGAAGAGATGTGCGCTGCAATCTACCGACACGACCAAGAGTTCTGCTCATGTGGATTCTAGCATGCCTTACCCTCTCCGTAATCGTAAGTCTCGCTAGTAGGGCTTGGTTGTATCACTTGGACAAGGGGGAGTAATGCACATTGAAATTCGAGTGAATGGGAAGGATTATGTTCTGGAACGTGGCACTGCTCAGGTGTTTCGCTTCAGAAAGATTCCTCAAGCTGATCATGCCTATTATGAAGATGATGAGGCAGCTTTCTTCATCTTTAATCGGTTTGATCTTCTCGACCTCATGGAATCTCAGGGGGCGAGAACTATCATTGATGATGAAATGAATGAGACAGACATGACAGCATACGTCAATTGGACAATGGGCGAAATTCGCCCTCTTGATGAGGATTTGGGGGAGCTATGACCCACATCGAACATGAAATGCACCAGATCGACCTCGTACTTGAGGTTATCGATGGCAAGCTCAAGCGTCTGGAAGCTGACAAGGCTCGGCTTCTCAAGAGGCGGAAGGAGTTGTCGGATCTCAAGCATGGGGGGAGATTGTTTTGAATACCCAAAGCTCTCGGAGAAATTCGGGAGCTTGTTTTTTTTATGAAAACGGAGTACAGTCAGCTTACCTTGAAAATTTGCTACCTGCTGTCTCGCAGAAACGGAGAAAAATGTAATGGGTAATACCATTTTGAAGTCTACAGAATATGAAAAATTCGATGTAGAGACCAATAAATTAAAGGGAAATCGAGCCCTCAATAAAAGCCATATACAAAAGTTGGTTTACTCGATAAATGAAAATGCAGAATCACTCGCTTACAATCCAATTATTGTAAATGAGAAATTTCAGATCATTGATGGACAGCATAGGTTTGAAGCCGTCAAAGAGCTTGGCTTACCCGTCTATTATGTAGTCTGGGAGAAAGCTGATATTGAAGATGCTCAACGGCTGAATGCCAGTTCAAAGAATTGGAGCCCGTTGGATTATGCCTACAGCTATTCTCAGCAAGGCAATAAGCACTACGGCACATATCTCAACTTTAGAGAAAGATGGGGCTTGAATCATGATGTATTGATTCAATATTTGTCTCTTGAAGAGCCAGTCACCAATTCAATGTTTAAGTCGGGAAAGTTTAAAGCGATTGATCCTGCTCGTACAGATGAGTTGTGTTCAGCCTTAGAAGATCTCGGTGAGTTCTGGGATAAGTATAAGCACCGTTCATTCGCTTTGGCGTTTAAGAATATCTGGCTTAATCCTTATGGGAAATATGACCATGACCGCATGCTTCGTCAGATGAAGAAGTACGGTAAGCGTTTCCTGCAAGATAATTCTGCACCGACTGACGCTGAGAGAATGTTTGAGAATATCTATAACTATGGCTATAGCGTAAAAACTCGCCTTAGCTAACTAATAGTGAGGCAGTAGGTAGTAAGTTTTTAAGAAACAAGAAACCCCTGATTTCTCAGGGGAAACTTGTAGCACTCGATGTTTGTTTTAGTAAATGTAGCTAAATGCGCTTGCGGCTAGTAGAACACAAGCTGCATAAGCTCCAGGTCGAGCAGTCACTTCTCTACCAGAAGAGGACGCGAATCATGCACGAACTCCGCAACGAGCAACTGCATTTGTTCGACTAAAAAGCTCCCAGACAATGAAGTTTGGGAGCTTCTTCTTTGACATCTGCTTAATAGCAGGTATGACAGGGGCGATATTACTTTACTCTGGCTGGGGGTTAAAGTCTATGACATGAGTTTCTGGTGGTGTACCAGTAAACTTGTCATATCCCGTGGAACTATACAGCCCATCAAGCCAATCTCGGCTTCTGAGCTTTATTTCTGATTTTAAGGCTCGTCTCTGCTCGACATCACCAGTTAGCTCGCACATCTGCATAAGCCTACCGATGAGGTCGTCTAAATCCTTGTGGTTTACGGGTACACTAACAAAGCCGTCAGAGTACCTTACAAGGGGTCTTCCGTAAGAAATTTCTTTACTCATACTTAACTCAACTTTCTGCCCCTGTCATATCTACTATCAAGGTTCAGGTATCATATTATTATATATTTGGGGGCAATAGGGGTCTGTCGAGCTAGCAAGACAGATGGTGTGATTTTGCCTACCGCCCCCGTCCTCGCCACAAGCTTATTATACCACTTTAGTATATGAAAGCCCCCCATTCACTAGCTGTAGTTGTTCTAGTAGTCATCACCCCTAGACCAGCATAGTTCATGTCTTGAACCGTTATTTGGCTACCATTGACGGCAATGACATAGGCAACGTGTCCTAAAGCCCCTCGACTCGTCCAGGCAATTGCACCGAGTTGGGGAGTTGAGCCAGTCGCCCACCCTGATGATCGAGCATTGGCAAGCCAGTTGCGGGCATTACCCCAGCCTGAAGGGATTGGTCTTTTACTTGCTACATACCATGTGCAGTACCCACGACTATAATTATTTACAGTGGATATAGCATGCTTAATTTCAATTCTGAGAGGTTTTTTCGTTTGTTGTGGGGGTTTTGTCGAGATTTGTTTTTGAGCCTGTCTGTGGGCTTCTATTTCGGTCTGACGAGCTTTCTCGATTGCCAACTGTTCTTCACGTCTGGCGAGTTGCTCGGTGAGAATTTGCTCCCATTGTTTTTGATCGTTTTTTAGTAAGTCGTGAATGACGCCAGTCTCCTGGCTGTGTTCATCACTTTGACCTCTGGCTGGCAGTGGTATTAATAGTGATGCGGTGATTCCGATAAGGAAAATCAAACCGTATTTCACTCGTTTACAAATAGGCGAACCCTCTTAATGGACTATGCAAAAAGCATGTCAGAATGGTAGTAATCAGAAGCTGGACTGTCAAGAGGTTTTGATGTATAGTTTGCGTTGAGCGAGTTTGGATCTCCTTTAGGTTCATCACCACCTTTTCCACAGATTCTCTATAAACTCGCTTATCAAAGCCCTACTTCGGTGGGGTTTTTGATTTTGTGGGGTTGAATCATTTTCTCAGTCGGTGTATCGTGGGGAATAAGAATAATTTTCAATCGACTTATTCTACCCTATACCAGCATATCTGGAAGTCCAGGAAAGAGTGGTACACTACTCAGCCAACAGACAGAGGTTGCAATACTTCAGAATGAATGGCTATACATCTTGCTAAGGGGCAAGACCACAAGTGTACAGTGAGGGGTTACGGCTGCCCCTGGAGAGCCGTCCTATGTCGCAGGAAGCGTGTACTTTGAAAAGTTGTGAGAACTTAATTACCAGGTATTAGTCCTGGAGTTGAGAGGGTGGAGTTACTCACTAGCTACTAGGAAACCTTTGATCGGTAAACCAGTTCGCAGAAGTGAAACCCTAACCCTGCGAACAGGATATCAAGCTAAGGTTTCCTCTGCCCGCAGGGCTAATAGAGCTATACTTTGTCGTGCAAAAAAGTCTTGCATTAGTGTTTTATTAGGCTTATACTATTATTATAACTCGATTGAAAACTCAGACCCCTCCTCACTGGGGGTCTTTTTTTATACATAAAATTCCTGTGGAAAACTGCAAAAATCTTCAAAAAGTGTATTGTTATGGATATTGTCTACGGAGTATAATATAACCATAAGTAAAAAAGGAGAAGTGATGAACCAATTTTTAGATCAACTTAATAGTGATATTCGCAGTTCTTATTGTGAGCATAAGGAAGTTGAGTATGAGTATGAAAATATAGATGGGGTAGAAGTTCTCACAGGAGCATATTGCTTGGATTGTGAGAAAGATATCACTGATATGTTTTCAGATGAAGAACGTTTGGAGATGGGGCTTGATGAGCAAGTCTACCAAGCGGAAGCATACTATGATTCTTTGAGAGAAGATGGCTATGTCAGATAAGAGAATCGCAGAGTTAGTCTCTGCTTATCGATATGGTTTACTTTCGTATGCAGAATTTAAAAGATTAATCAAAGGAGCAGAAAAGGAATGGCGGAAGCAAAGGGAATTACATTTTACGAAAAGTTCTTAAAAGCACAATCGGAGTTTCCGAAACTGCATAAAGATGGAGAGAATCCGCACTTTAGAAGTGCATTCGTTACACTGGATAACATTTTGGATAAGGTTGTACCTGTATTAAATAAGCATGGGATCATGATGTCTCAAGGTGTTACTACCTTAGAAGGACAGCCAGCTTTGAAAACCATGCTGACTGATGGCACTGATGTCATTGAAACGACTATGCTACTGATGATGAAGTCGGCAGACCCCCAAGGGCAAGGCTCGGCTATCACGTATGCTCGCAGATATTCATTGATGGCTATGCTAGGATTGTCGGCAGGTGAAGATGATGATGGTAATTCAGCGAATGAAGCGGAGAATGCTCGTCAGGAGATGGAACGTCAGCAGACGAAACCATCTGCTATCACTGAGTTTATGCAGATTATAAAAGATAAGGGGGTGGGATCAAAAGAAGAAGCGTTTGCGATTCTTGATGTGGTAGACCCGAACTGGAAAAAATTAAATACGTCTGGCATTAGTCGAATGAAGAAAGAATTGGTGTTGATGGGTGCTGATACTATGCAGGATATTTTGAAAGGAGAGTTTTAGATGACACCGCTTGAATTGTTTATGTATGGAGTAGCGATAGCATTATCATTGTTCTTCATTAGCATTCCGTTATTGTTTGTGTATGACCAGATAGTTACACAGAGGAGAGTGCAGAGGGCGATAGACAATGCTTTGGAAAATGATATCAGCCCTGCTGATATGGTGGAAAAAATGGATAAAGCGAAGGCACGAGTGAAGAAATGAAAATATATGTGGCAGTGATTGTAATAGTTTTAGCAGTGTTGGTCGGAATCGTTGTGGCGTATTCTGGCGAGGAAGTTGTCGGTGGAGATGTGCATAAATGCTCGACTAGTACAAACCTGAGAGATTTATTTTGTAAAGTGGGGGAATAAGTAAATGGATTATAAGACAAAACACCTAAGCCACCTAACAGCTTGTAAGCTGTTTGAAATCAGGGTACCGATGCAACCATTAAAAAGTAGACCTGACATCAAGGTGAGAGTCATTCCGATTCGTAGTCTGATGATGCTGGTCAGAGATTAGGAGAGAATATGACAGGGAATATAAAGGGCGGTAAGAAAGCAAGTCGCACGAATAAAGAACGGTACGGTAAAGATTTCTATAAGAAGATTGGATCTTTGGGGGGGAAGTTGAGCCGTAACTGTGGATTCGCATCTCAGAAAGTCGGACCTGATGGGCTGACTGGTGCAGAGAGGGCTAAAATTGCTGGCAAGATTGGCGGGTCTGTGAGTAAGCGGAAAAAGGTGAAAGCATGAATAAGTATTTGATAGTAATTGAAACTGATTCACCGCTGTTGCGTATGATTCGTTTAGTCGGGAGAATGGAGAAGATCATTAATGATGGTGGTCGAGTAGTAAGATCGATCTCTGTCGAGCAATTGGATATTGGTGAGGATTAAATATGTTAGTGAGGGTGAGCAAATACACAATGGGGATTATCATAGCAGTAACATTTAGCCTATTCATGTTGGGCTTGATGATAATGAGTGCCGTGTATCTAGCGGCTTATGTGAGGACACTATAATGGAGATAATCGTACTAGGAATAAGTATCGGCTTGATTATTACTACAATCATCACAGCCCTAACAGCCAAACCCTGTCCACGTGAGGAATTGGGCTACAAGTGTCGTAGGGGCTCAAGCCAGAAATGTGAGTGTGAGAAATGATTGTAAATGTAGATTTTTCAATACAAGTTTAACTAAGGAGATATTATTATGGCAAAGCAAGAAACAATCACATTGAA
>CAZHOZ010000035.1:0-8154 GCA_964533895.1 uncultured Candidatus Saccharibacteria bacterium
ATAGGTGTAACTATCTTCATTGCATCAGGAGCTATCACATTTCCTGCTTGCTCCACAGCCTGTTTTACTGCGTCCACTGGATTATTGTTTTCCATAATTGTTGGCCTCCACTAAAGTATTAACTTCTTGTTTATCCCAAGCTTGTAATGCTTGGGATTGTTGACGAACCGTCATAAAAAACTGCTCACCTGTTCTGTACAAGCCATCTAAATTAGCTCGGTCAAGTTTTTCCAGAGTTTTGCACCATGAAAGCATGGCGATCATGCACCGCTTATTCTTCACAAAAATCCTAAAGGAACATAGCGTGCAGACCCCATAAGGTTTAAGTTTTCTATCAAACTTAATTTTAAAATGCGGCATCAAGCACGTTGGGCATATCAAGCTTTCCATGCTTCCCCCTTTTCAAAAATTGTAAATCTGCTGCTTGGCGCAAACCTGTTTTTCTCAATGTTCGCACGGCCTTCAGAACATTGAACGATCATATCTACAACATGGCCGTAATCGCTGCTACCTTTGTAATTACCAGCTTTAGTAGCGTGCAAAATCCATATTTGGGCAATCTCTGGGACTGCTGGCAATTCGCCTAGCTCCGAAATACTGTCTATTATGAGCAAATCAATTTTATGATTTGTCAAATCGTTTTTGATCTCCCCTACAGACTTAGCATCGGAAAAGCTTATGTTAGGATTGGTAATTTCCCAAGTTTGAATCTTTTTGAGGAACGATTCATTAAGCCCCTCTTCTACACTTGCATAAAGCACATTACCATCATAAGCGTTAGCTATCTGTAAGGCTAAGGTACTCTTGCCGCTTCCAGGGTAGCCAAATAGAAGGGCTTTCCAAACTTTAGGTAATTTACCAAGCTGAGAAAAGCCAGATATTTCCTTGCCAGAGAACGTAAGTTGCCTAACTTGCGCCAAATTCTTTACACCGACTCTATTGGGACGCTCAAAGATTACTCGTTGCTGCTTTGGTAGTGGCACAAGTGTATTGGTTTCCAAACAGATTGTGCAAGTTGGAAATCGCTGATCGTAGCAAGAGCCGCAGTAAATGCAAGCGTACATTATTTTTTTTTCCCTAACATACCCATTATCAAAGAAATTGCACCTACGGCTAACCCCCCAACCATAACCCCTTTAAAAAAATCGCTATTACTTCTAGATGTTGCCTCATTCCTATAAGGATTACCACCACCTATGTAATTTGCCTTATCAGAAGATAACATCCCTTTAGCTTCATCTGCATTTTGATACAGTTTGACTACCAAATCTTGGTAAATAGGCGGGGGTACTACACCCATATATTCCCAATTACTAAGTGTTGCCATCGAAATTCCTAATAACGCTGCAAATTCTGGCCTTGTTAGGTCTAAACGCTCTCGCGTTTGTTTAACTAAATCACTCCAGCTTATTATAGCCATAAATCACCTTTTTAAAATATACCTTATTAGTATATATAATTTAGGGCAATATGTCAATAAAAAAAAATCAGAATTCACAAAAATTCTTGATATATCTACCAAGCTACGGCCTGAAATCCTGGTTCATTAGCAATAGCAACAGAATCCCCACCAACAGTCAAAATAAATAATCCCTTTTGCTTGGCATAATCATCCGCGCTACTGGCGACCTCCACACCAGCTACAGCCCCATAGTCATTTTTGTATTTATACTCAGTAAATTTCTGACGAATTTTCTTGATTCTTTCGATATGGTCATCCACATCTTTCACTTTGAGCGTGCTTTTAACCTCGATCAAAATAACGCAATCGGTATTAACAGCTAGATGATCTATTTCCATAAGAATACGGCCTTTAGCATCTGTGGCTTTGACTCGCTGAATAACACGACTAATTTTTATTCCTCTATCTGTAAACGCCGCTGGGATTCCAGGTACAACAAAATTCTCCACGAATTTGCCCCATTTATCCGTAAGGTTGCCTACATTCTTGCTCACGTTGGAAACTTCTTTGCTGAGTTTTTCAATCTTTTTGTCTGTGGCCTTAAATAACGCCCAAACTTCTGCGATAGCCTTGTCCATATCCTCAGTCGTCATAGTGTATCTCCAAAACAAATGCGATTGTTAGATATGCTTAATATAATAGCAAATTTTGCCCAAATAAGCATAATTGCAAATGGAGCTTATCTAACCTACTCTATCTACTTTACTGACTAACTCTACTCTATAGCCCAAAATTATTGAATTTGTATTCTTGTGATTTTGGCTTTTACTGTGTTTTGTGATCTTGGGGTTAAAGCTAGAATAGTCAAAAAACTCTCAGAAATGCCCCTAGAATCGTTTTTCCCATCAAGCTTGCCAGTTAGTCACTAAAGTAGATAGAGTAGGTTAGTTTTCGTTTTCACACAAATTTTTCTGGAAAGTACCTTATAAGAAATCCCCTTATCTTATGGCTAAAATGGACGAAGTATTAAAACCACTTATTAGCTAAAAATTTAATCTTTTTCTTACTTATTTGCTCCACTTTTGTACTTAGATTTAGTTTTAACATATATTTTAATATTAGCCTTGATTTTGCTCGCTTCTATGCTGTCACCAAAAAGCGTGGTTATTCCCCTATATTAGGACTTTAGCCACGCTTTTTGGTGACACTTTACAACTCGGTAGACACAAGAGCCTTATTTTTGCTACAAGGAAGCTCATTTTCATATATGTTTTTTAGCTGGTCTATTAGTTTTGGGTATCGGTCTAGATGTAAAACTCTGGCTATCTCTCTCTTGGGTATTTTTTGTCGCGCCATCTTTCTAACTTTATTGGATAGTTCAATAAACTTCGCTTCTAACTTCCGAGCCTGCTTTTCTGCCTTAGTGATTTCTCTAAGCTTCTCAACTTCATCCTTAGATAGCAAAGCCCGTTGTTTTTTAGACATCGTATTTTGCCCTTCTTTAGCCGCCTTTTCTGTAGCCTTAGACTTAGCAATCTCATGGTAATTTTTGGGTTTCTTGCCTGCTAAAGCGTCAAGGATAGCCTCGGAGCATGAGCTAACCATATCTTTTGCTTCTGGGCTTATGAACGTGCCTATGATTTCTTGTTGGCTATGGGTGACTTCAAGAGGCACTTGAAACCCAAGTAACTCATCTGGTAATCCGTGAAGTAGTACAACAATTTTCCGAAGGTCTTTTACTGTTTGTCCTGGTATTCTTTCAAGCAAACTCCTTAGTAAACGCCCTATGATTTGAAGTAGTGTTCTAGTAATATCCTCAATAAGCTTTAGCCGTTTTTCTGCACTGGTCATTCCTGGCCGTATTTCGGCGATGGCCGCGAAGGGGACAAACTGCTGGCAATCAACGATAAGAAAATTGGCTTCGGGAAAATCTTCACCTCTAGCAATAGAGCTTCTAGCATAGGTCAGGTAAACTTTGATAGCCGCTTGACTTTTACCACGTCTATTTTTGTATTCTACTTCAAACTCTCTGTTGTAGTAATACTCGACTTTTTCCTTGATTGTGTACCTTAGCTCTGTTGCAAGGTCATCCGCTTCACTTTTCCGCGCCGGTACTGCCAGGATTTTGTTGTCTGTCTTTTTCTCAACTTCCAGGATGATCTTGGCAACTCGATCTATGGAAAGATGCTGAATTGTCTTGAGTAGGGTGACATCGAAGCTAAAAGCAATCTCCGTTATTTTGGTTTGCCTGGCTTTCCAACCATTAGCCTTAATTATTTGCGTTAGGATATTGAAAAATTCGCTCATGGTCTGGGTTGTGGCTGTAGCAAACACTATGGCCTTTGCCCCGCTGCACTCAATTTCAATTTCACGCTCATTTTGGCCTTTGCCTACGGTCTTATTTATCGTAGCTCCGAAAAGTTGCTTGATAGGTACAAGGTCAACTCCGCATAGCGTTGGGATTCCGCAAGCCATGACTGGAAACTGGACTACTGTTTTTTGTTCTTTGTTCATATTGACAATATCGTCTGGGTTTATGGGCGTTTCCTCTTTTTTGTGCTTTGGGTACTCAATGCGAATGTGAGGGTTATGCAAATAGGCTGTAAGATGCTTCAGAAATCCGATGTAGCTACCATCTTCATTTAGATCTAGATGTTTGGCAAAGATATTCTCTTGAGGCTCTCTAGGCTTATAGTAAAGCGTTCCGCTAACTTCCACATAGCTTTGCATATCTAACAACGATTCCCAAGAAGCTATGCCAAGATCATCTCTAGCTATAAATTTTTCCTGAGCTTCTTTTGGAAACTCCATATAGAATTTTCGTTCGCTGGTTTTCTTGTCAGGGGATTTTAGGTATGCTCCCAAGATACACTGTGAGCAATCCCCCTTCTTAGCTGAAACGGGGCATTTGAGCATCTTTTTATAATTGCTACCTTCTTGCAAATATCTGGATAGTAGAGGAAAAGACACTTTCATTTTGTCGAAGAAAATATCAGCCTCATCAATGTAAATAAACCTATTTTCGATCATAGCGTGGAAATTTAGGTAGCTACTGGCTGTATGGCCTTTACGCCCTACATATCCAATAGTTGTTATGATAATTTGCGCCGTGTTTTCTTTGATTTGATAGCCACCGTTTACTTTCTGATAGCTTTTGCTGTAGTTGGCAGTTAGTTCTGTTTCTTCATCTTCCTCTAACACTTCGCTTTTATGTTTGGCCGTGAGAAGGTCTAGAGTAACGCTAACGCTGCGCTTTTCCTGTATCGCTTTAAACTTTGCCAAAGCAGTTTCGGCATTTTCTACAGTAATGCAAATAAGTAAGCATTTTTGGCCGTTTAACGCTTTCTCAAGCATAGCCTCAAGCATCGTATAGCTTTTGCTAGTACCAGTTACACCTTGCAAGAAGATAATTTCTTGCTCTGTCAGGTTTGCCAGAGCATTTTTGATTTGCTCTTGTGTACCTTGTTCGATTAGCTCTTGTAATTCTTCTGGGCTTGCCTGACCTATTTGGTTTACTCTTTCCTCCCGCGCTGCTTCAGATTGTAGCTTTTTGGTAGCGATTTTTTGTAGATACTTGAGAGTCGTGCTAAAGTCAACTTGCCTAAATGCCATGTAAGCATCCAGTATGTCATGGCCTTCGTCACAGACATAACAAAAGCAAGGCGGTTGTTTTGAATCTGGAGGATTGATTTGGCAGTTTGGCCGCCCTTTGTCATCATGCCAGGGGCATTTGATAAACTCAGCCCCGCCCGAATTTTGAGTTTTGACATTACAAAGTTCCAAAACATCGTAGATAGTTACTTGCGCTTTGATTTCCTCAATTTGCTTTCGTTCTTTACTTGATGGTGGCTTGGTCTTTTTTGGTTTAGGTAGTGGGTTTAGCTGATTTTTGACCGCCATAAATTTATCAAAAAACTCTTTGGGAAGTTCTGGAAGATTTGCAAATAGATCGTGATTTTCCAGCTTGTAAGGCTGACCGCTTCTATGGGTACTTGGTGCTATGGTTATTTTGTCTGTGCCAGATCGAATTTCAATGATCGTTCCTTTTTGATCGCCTTTAGGTGATGGGTTGACGATCTTGATAGTTTTTAACTCTGTGTACCAACTAGGCCGTTTGTAAATTAGATGGCCTTTACCCTCAAGCTTATAGATGGAATCGGGGTTGTTAGTGTGGTGGTTTAACACGGTCTTGGGAAGTGTAACGCCCTTAAAGTGGAATGCGGAAAGCTCTGGCACGTCATTATCAATAACGAGTATATCATCTAAACGTATCCCTAAATTTGTGCCTGGTTGTTTATCAACAATATCGCTGGATTTTTTCCAACTTTCTTCTTTGCTAATTTTTTTCCAACTTTCAAATTTTGGCTGCGCCCGTCCTGATTCATTGTAAAACTCTGCAATAGTGGGAATGCCTAGCTTTTGAAAGTACGCTACGGCGTTTTTGAGCCTAGCCTTTGTTGGATACTTGAAATTAGCTGGCAATTCTTTTGGTTTGTCTGGTTCGGCCTGTGGCTCATCGCCTTCAAAGTCAAATTTTGTTTGAGGCTTTTCCGCGTTGCTGGCTTTGCTCTTTTTTTCTGGCTTAACTTCAGGATGTTCGATTTTGGCAATGAATGCCTTAGCTTCGTCAATGTATCGCTGGATGTCTACATCTTCACGGCTTACTAGGCTAATGTCATTGGCAAGCTTGATATTTTCGCTATTTTCAACTTTAGCATCTGATTTAGTTTGTTTTGCTTTGAGTAGGTCTAGCTGTGGCTTTTTTGCCCATATCCAGCGATTAACTTTTGGCTGAATTTCTGGAAGTGGTCTAATATACTGATCTCGCTTGGAGTAGAAGCAGAATGCAAATATCTCCTTGCATTCTGTTACGGTCTTCTCTACTGGTATGCTTTCCAGAAAGTAGCGGTTGACGGCATTGGCAATAACGATAGCTTTTCCGCCGCCAAATAAATTCGCATAGTCCACAAAGATTCCCTTTGTTTTGATCTTGCCTGCTTTAGTTTTAGCCACATAGTTATTAACGTCTTTCATTACCAGCGTTTCATATTCAACCGCTTCCATTTCAAAGCCTGTAGCAATTTGCCAAAGCTCCACCTCTTTGTTAAATTGGCTATGCTGGTTCTCGCTGGCTAGTATGGTGATTCCATCGGTATTTACTTGCAAAATTCTGATCTCAAGCTCCAAAGCTTTCTCCACAAGCTCCAGTAACCTAAATTGGCAGTTTAGCGTTACCGTGAGCATGGATTTGGGGTTGTAAAACTGGCTATACTTGCTGCCAGCTTTACCAAACACAGAGTTAAGCACGATCTTATAGCAATCAGCTTTGGCCTTGTCTCCCGCTTTCTTAGCCGCTAAACGATCTTTGAGGATGTTTTCGTAAACCTTGAGGGACGCATTTTCGATGCCAGGAATTGCAACTTTTTCGCTCAAAATTAGACTTGGGTAATAGCTACTTACATCGTAGTCATAAATCTTGTACTCTGGAGAGCTTAGTATTATCGCGGGCTGTTGCTTTACGGTATGTAAACCACCTTCACCAATGTTGATATGCAACCCGCCTAGCTCTAACGCACGAAAGAATTTTCGGCCTTGTCCGAAATGATGGGCTTTGGCTTCCTCTAGTGCTTTTACTAAAGTCGAATTGATAAAGGCTATCTTGGAATTTATGATTTGATGGCCTATGAAATTAGTTTCTGGCTCTCCACGCAGTTCTTTAATGCTTTTTCTGGAAGATACCTTTAGAGCCTGCTTGATACGGCTTGCCATAACATCGCTGGCAATATCCGATTCCGATTTGTTGGCAATTTGTGGTAGTTTAAATTCTTTGCTTGCCTGAAGCTTAATTTTATATTTGCTCTGTGTTGCTGGCTCTTGGAATAACGTCCAAGTAGAAAGGCAATCGTTCTGGCAATACTCAATAAGTTTGGGAATATCTCCCGCCGCTAGTGGTTTGTCAAATGGGAAGGGGCTTTCTAGTAACGTGGGGTATTTGATACGAGCTTGAAATTCTTTTAGACTGGCTTTATTATCTAGGATTCCAAGCACGTCAATTTCATGGTGAAATAGCGATGTTTCAAACCTAGCCTTTTTCTCAACAATGATTTCATGGTTGACCTTCCGCGCCGCTTCTATTGTGGGAGTAGCCAGGAACGCCTTGATTACATAGTTATCGTACCGCAAGCCATTGAAGCTAACCATGTGGGCGTTGCTCTGGTTAAGCTTTTTGATGTATGCTTTTAGCTCTGTTATATCTTGCTTTTTGCTTGCCTTTCCGACAAAGACAAAATGTTTATGGCTCTGGGTTTGCGGGTCATAAAAATTGACCAAAAATAGATTTGGAAATATTTCCGAATCTATTATTAGAAACTGCGTAGGTTTTAATTCTTGACTTTTTTTTACGTCCAAGTTATAATCTCCTATAGATAGAGTAGAGTTCTATTGGTCGTAAAACTCTACTCTGTTAGTATGTCCTTCAAATTAAGAAAGTCTTACTTTCTTCTAACTACACAATAAACCAATCCTATTCCTAAAACTCCTAAAAAAGACCACCCCAACATATTTCTATTTTTTTGCCTTTCTATAGACTGATTGTACCCCTCTAGATAAGATGCTACCTCTTCATAATCGTCAAACTGGGGCAAATTCACAGGCTTATTGGAATTGGCATCATACACACCTAATTGAAATGCACGTCTGACTTTTCCATAGCTCTGCGATTGCACAGACGTTTCTTGCGCCGCCGTAGTAAG
>CAZHOZ010000036.1:0-8149 GCA_964533895.1 uncultured Candidatus Saccharibacteria bacterium
AGCAATTGATCGATCGGTTGCTGGCTTCAGAGTCGGGTATTGATTCCTGGAAGCTGCGTACAGGAAATTTGGAGGATAAAGATTTTGAAAAATTAAATCGAGCTATGGGCGTGATGGCTGAGGCGCCAATTTTTATTGATGACTCGGCGATGGCAAATGCTCTGGAGATGCGTACAAAAGCGCGCCGCCTGCAAACCGAGCACGGTCTGGGGTTGATTATTATCGATTATTTACAGCTTATGAGTGGGCGGGCCTCCAGCGATGGGAACCGTGTAAATGAAATCTCAGAAATTTCTCGCTCACTCAAAGGCCTGGCCCGTGAGCTAGATGTGCCCGTGATCGCATTGTCGCAATTATCACGTGCCGTAGAGCAACGTCACCCGCAAATTCCACAGCTTTCTGACCTGCGCGAATCTGGCTCGATTGAGCAAGATGCGGATGTGGTGATGTTTATTTATCGCGAAGACTACTATAACAAAGAAAGTGAACGACGCAACATATCGGATATTTTAGTGCGTAAGCATCGTAATGGACCAACCGGCGATGTAGAACTGTTCTTTAGCCCTGAATTAATGCTGTTTCGTTCGCTCGATCGTAAGCGTGAAGGTAGCTCTCTTTAAGCCGTTAAAAGCACAAGCGGATTGCAAAAGTTAAGTTTTTTCACGTATACTAGTACATAAAATAAGGAAACATCTCTTGAGAGAACAAAAAAAGGTGGCGAAAAACGCTAAGCGCGAGGTTGCACAGGTTGGGCGTTTCGGCATTGTCGGCATCATTAATACGCTCATTGATTTTATTATTCTAAATATTGTCAGTCGCGCAACCGGCTGGTCGGATGAGATTGCTAATATCCCGGCTGTGATGGTGGCGATGACATTTAGTTTTTTTGCAAATCGCCACTTTGTTTTTAAGGCGGATAAAAAAAAGGATATTGGCCGGCAAGCTCTGGAATTTTTCCCAATCACAGCTTTTGGTCTAATTGTAATTCAAGGTTTGGTAATTTATTTCTTTGAGAATATCTGGCGTTATCCAGTGGAGCTGGGCTTGGCTCTAGCTGATTGGCTGCATATAATCGGCACGGCTGGTATTGACGCGCAGTTTGTGGAGACTAACGGCGTCAAACTGGTGGCGACTGCTGCCAGCTTAGTCTGGAATTATCTGATGTATAAGAAGGTTGTATTTAAGTCAGGGGACAAGAAATGAGTGTCAAGACCACAAAAAAGCAAAAAAAGTTTCAGAATTTTACAAAGAAGTATGGGGTATGGCTGGTCCTCGCAGGTATTGTTCTTATCGGTGTTTTTTTTAGGTTTTATCTATTAAGCAGCTTGCCACCGGGGTTACACCCCGATGAAGCCGCCAATGGTCAGGATGTATTTAGAATTTTCTCAGGAGATATTCGTGCCCTCTATGCCACCAACGGGCCGCGAGAATCTTTGTTCTTTTTCTTGCAGGCAGCTTTTGTAAAGGCTCTTGGCAATACGATTTTAGCTCTGCGTATGGCGCCAGCTCTCATGGGTACACTGGCAATTATTGCAGTTTACTATTGGGGTAAGGATTGGTTTGGGCAGCGAGTTGGCCTGATTGCGGCTTTCTTTTTGGCGGTTAATCCATGGGTGGTCATAATTTCTCGTGATGGCTTTCGAGCCAGTATGACCCCCTTGATGGTAGCAATGGTGGCTTATTTTGGTGGTCGTGCTATTAAGACGCGCAAGATTGGTTACTTCATTGCTGCCGGCGCATTTCTGGGTCTTGGTTCCTATACATATACCGCTTATCAATTGATGCTTGCGGCAGTGGTGGGGCTTTTATGCTACATCGCAATTTTCCGACGCCAGTGGTTGAAGGGGCAGGGTAAGAATATTGCTGCAGCCCTGATATCGTTTCTGCTGGTGCTGTCTCCACTTATTTTCTACTCGGTAAAAAACCCTGATGCTGGCGCTCGTGCTGGTGGTACGAGTTTTCTCAATAAGAGCTTGAATAAGGGCAAGCCATTACAAACACTCGCCGAGAGTACTCAAAAAACACTACTTCAGTATAATTTCACCGGTGATGATAATGCTCGTCATAATGTACCTGGCGAACCCTACATGAATACGTTTGTGGGTATTATGCTCATCCTCGGTGTACTGGTGGCCCTATATTCATTGCGCCACGCCCGATATTTTGCCCTGCTTTTTATTGCTGGGGCGATGATGTTGCCAGCAGCTCTCACGGCTGAGGGCCTGCCGCACGGCTTGCGCTCGATTGGCTCGGCTCCAGCGGTGATGATTCTTGCAGCTATCGGCTTGTCCTACTTTATCGGTCGATGGTATGCTATTTTTCCAATTAATAGTTTCGCGCGCAATATCGGCCTGGCACTGATTCTGCTACTTATGACGGCAACTTTTGTGCAGGGCTACTTCGCCTACTTTCGAGCCTGGGCTGGGGCTCCAGGCACATACGAGGCCTACGCTGATGATATAGTGGCGATTGGTAACCATTACAATACAAAGTTGGCAAAAACCGACAACACTAGGATTTTTATGGTGGTTGATGGCTATTCGATTCGCACAATAGATTATCTTACTCGCACTAAGTCAGACTACGCAATGCAAAAGAGTGATGCTGATTTTGGCCTTAAACGAGGCTCTGGTTGGGAACGCCTGGAGTGGGATCAGGTAGACTCAGTGGCTCTTTCTGATCAACCCACTGTATTTATAATTCAAAATAATCATGCCCAGGATGTCCTGGATGTGCTGAAGGTAAAGTTCCCTCAAGGCAGAATAAATCAATCACGTTCACCGGAATTTCCTGATCGCATCCTCTATTATACCTTTGAGGTAAATCGCTAATGGTAGCTACCTCACATGAACCTCGACTAACTATTCTTATTCCTACCCTGAATGAAGAAAAGCGCATAGGCAAAACTCTTGATGCTTTGGCTGACCATCTCAAAAAGCACAAATATAACGCCATGGTGGTAGTGGTTGATGCTAATAGTACCGATAAGACGAAGGCAGTCGCAGATGCGGCGGCTAAGCGTTTTAGTCACTACGCTTTTTTGCAGACTGGCCCAAAAGTAGGTAAAGGCAAGCAAGTACGTGATGGGATACTATCGTCAACAACCGATTACGTTATGTTTATGGACGCTGATCTGGCGACACCACTTAAATATCTTGATCAAGTGTATGATCTTATCAATAAAAAGGGTAAAGCGGCAATTTGTGTGCGTAATCTTGGAGAATCACACACTGGTATTCGTAAATTTATTTCAACTTTTGGTAATTGGCTAACTCAAACTCTGATTGTTCCAGGCATTAAAGACACGCAGTGCGGGTTTAAGGTTTTTGAACGGAGTGCCGCACAAGAGATATTTGGTCGACAGCGGATTGTTGGCTGGGGGTTTGATATGGAGGTACTAGCCATCGCTCGCAAGCTAGGGTATCCGATTGAGCTAATTGATGTGCCGGACTGGCGAGATGTAGTTGAGGGCAGTAAGATTTCTGGCAATGGCGCGATGAAAGTAGCCATCCAGACTTTTGGCGACCTGTTAAAGATTAAATGGGGGCTGATAGTCGGTAAATACAATAAAGTGAGTTTTCGCTATGCCCCGTACAAAGACTAAGAAAATTTTACATCATCCGAGTCTTTGGTATAAAGCCACACAAGAAAGACTAGTTGTGCCTGCTTTGTTGCTGCTGGCGACTGTGGTACGGTTTGCAACCATCACCAAGGCTAGTATTTGGCACGATGAGGGCTTTACGATGATGCTAATTGCGCGTAATCCTGCTGAAATTTGGGCTGGTTCGGGACGTGATGTGCATCCGCCATTATTTTACGAGCTATTACACGGCTGGACACAGGTTTTTGGGCGTTCGGAGCTGGCTGCTCGTTCGATGAGCGCTGTAGCCGGGCTAGCGACACTCTATGTCTGCTACCTACTCGTGAAGCGCTACTTTTCTCGGCAGGCGGCAACTATTGTATTGCTGCTTTTGGCCTTAGCGCCGTTTCTGATTCGCTACAGCCAGGAAGCTCGCATGTACGGCCTTTTGGGTCTGTTCACCATTAGTGCTACCTATGTACTATTGCGCTATCTCGAGAAGCGAGACAATATTCGTTGGCTAGTTGCCTATGCATTCCTAATGGCGGCTGGCTTATATACTCATTATTTTACCGCTTTGGTGGTGATAGCTCACTGGCTATATGTCATGACACTCGAGATGCCGTGGCGCTGGAGATTTGGAAAAAGTTTTTGGCTAACTTGGCGGTGGATTTTGGCAAACATTGCAATCGTTGTTTTGTGGCTGCCGTGGCTGCCGAGTTTTTACGGCCAGTTTACCCGAGGCCAGGGTATAAGCTGGATTCCTAAAACGACAGAGCGTACTTTTACCAATAGTCTGTGGCAGAACCTGACTTTTACTGACGGAGGACAGCTACCACCGATCCTTTATTGGCTTATACCGCTGATGATTTTTGCTGGAGTATCTTACGTAACTTGGTGTTTGCGTCACAAAATCCCCCAGGTGAAGATGCTGTATTTTTATACGTTTTTGCCAATCTTGCTGACTATTGTTGTTTCAATCGTAAAACCCGTGTACCAGGATCGCTATTTGGTGTTTGCTGCCAACGGTCTGGTAGTTTTGATGGGTATTTCGGTGTATGAATTGATTAAGAAACAGCGTGTGGTGGGCTATGCGTCTTTGGGTCTTCTTGTGGCAGTGTGCTTGGTTGGAGTGGTAAACGTCGCTCGGCAGGCAAGTCATACTATGGGGCGTGTCGGTGCATATGTTGTTGATAAGGCGCAATCGGGAGACGCCATTGTTTCAGCAGAGCTCTACACCTACTTTGATTTCAGCTATTACTGCTCGTTGTGCACGGATTCACGTAACAGGCAGATTTCTCAGCCCATTACAGCTATTTACCCACCAGAGTACACGCAGCTGCAACTTAATACCACGGGCGGGCGACCAAACGGCTACGGCGAGTCTGCGCTGTTGTACGATCGCGCAGATCAGATATATCTCGATGATTGGTCCAACCTTCATCCGATAACCGGTCGAGTTTGGTTGGTTGGCAAGCCGGATAAGCCATATTGGCAGGAAGCTCCGGCAAGTTGGGTGGAGCTTGATAGGTATCAGACTAACTCTTCGGAAATACGTCTTTACCAGGTGCAGTAAAGCTTATATCAAGGTACAATAAAGATATCGTTTTACAGAATATGAAAGGGGCATTTTAACTATGCTAGATCAAATTAAAGCCGCTAATGAGCTGCGTAAAATTCAAAAAGAGCTAAAGAAAGTTGAAGTTGAGGCTGATGCCGGCAATGGTGCTGTAATTATTGTTATGAATGGTGAGCAAAAGGTTACCAGCGTGAAGCTTGATCCAGAGAAGTTCGATATTCAAGACACGGGCAGGCTGGAAAAACTGATTGAATCAGCAGTAAACCAAGCTAATAGTGCGTTACAGCGTGAAGTTGCTGAGCGCATGAAAGGTAAACTCGGCGGCCTTAATCTGCCTGGAATGTAGTGACCTTAGGAGGGGAATGGCACGAATATTGCCACAACAAATAATTTCGCTAGTAGATGAGTTTGCGAAATTGCCGTCGATCGGCCCTAAAACAGCCGAGCGTCTGACTATGTATCTCGTACGTCATGGCGATCCGACTCGTCTCGCTAATGCTCTGCAAGGCGTTCGGGAGGGACTAGGCTTTTGTGCCCAGTGTCATAGTTATGCCACTGATGAGCTCTGTACTCTATGTTCTGACTCGAGTCGAGATACCGAGAGTATTGTGGTGGTTGCTCAGCCGTTGGATATTGTGGCGATTGAGAAAATTGGTACCTATAGAGGGCTTTATCATGTTTTGCATGGAGTGATTTCGCCAATTGACGGCATAGGTCCGGCGCAACTCAAGCTTGATTCACTTGTGAGTCGAATACATGTAGTAGCTCCGCGTGAAGTGATTCTGGCCACCAACGCAACCGTAGAAGGCGAGACCACAGCCCTGTACGTTGCGCGCTTACTTGCTCCGAAGGGAATAAAGGTGACACGTTTAGCACACGGCCTGCCAGTTGGTGCCGATGTGGAATATGCCGACCAAATCACACTTGGCCGCGCTTTGTCAGGTCGTACGGAGATTACCGCATGAGTTTGTTTGCTGGTTTTTCTAAGCCAGTTTTATTGTTTGACTTTGAATCAACTGGATTTAAACGAGATAAGTATGGCGATGTGGATGACCCGGGGGATCCAACTCAACTTGGGGCAGTTTTATTGAATCCTAAAACATTGCAAGAAGAAGCATCGTTTTTATCAGACATTCATGCCGATGCAAAAAAGCTTGATCCCTGGGTATTAGAACATACGGATATCACAAAAGAGCGAGTAGAAAATGCGCCAAAGTCTGGCGAAGTCGCCAAGAAATTTATGCAGCAATTTGGGGTAGATTTGTATTTAGCAAGCTGGAACGTGGTATTCGACCAGATATGGCTTAATGCCCTGATAAAATCAGCGGGTCGGCATGCTACTATGTATGATTATCATCATATCGACGTGTGGAGCCTTGCGTATGCCTATCTTTGCCAGAGGGGATACTCAGAAGTTGTGCGTAGTGAAGCCACGTTTAAGCTGTTCGGCCAGTCAGCTCGGTCGGCACACAATGCTCTTGATGATTGCCGCCGAACAGCTGAAGTTCTGCGGGCAGTACTATTTGATACGGGAGTGCAAGGATGAAAGACATACGGCTGTATAATTCGCTATCACACAAAAAAGAAGTATTTACCCCAATTGATGAAGAGCGGGTGATGATGTATTCGTGTGGTCCGACAGTATATGATTCGGTTCACATCGGGAATTTGCGAGCTTTTGTGATGGCAGACTCTTTGCAGCGAATTTTACGTTACGTGGGTGCTTATGAGTTGCGTTGGGTGATGAATATTACCGATGTAGACGATAAAATGATTGCGCGAGCTGGAAAGCAATATCCGAATGAAGAGCCGACGATAGCACTCAAAAAACTCAGTGCAGAGTATGAGGCTAAATTTTTACAAGACTTAGCCCGAGTCGGTGTGGAGGTTGATGATATTGCTGCTTTTCCCCACGCCACCGATTATATTCAAAAAATGCAAAAACTCATCGCCAAGCTATACAATAAAAAAATTGCCTACGCTGCAGACGGCAGTGTTTACTTCTCACTAGAAGCTTATGCACAACAAGGTGGTGACTACGGCAAACTTGCACATATTGCCGAAGTCGCACAAGCTCGTATTGACGATCAGGATCAGAAGCAAGGGGCAGGCGACTTTGCTTTGTGGAAGGCCCACAAGGCGGGTGAGCCACAGTGGGATTTTGAACTAAATGGTGAAAATTACCCCGGTAGACCAGGTTGGCACATCGAGTGCTCGGCAATGAGTACTGACTTACTTGGCGCTGAGTTTGATATCCATACCGGCGGAGTAGATCTGAAGTTTCCGCATCACGAAAATGAAATTGCTCAGTGCGGTGGTATCCTGGCGCGCTATTGGGTGCATAATGAGCACCTTACCGTTGAGAAATCTAAGATGGCCAAAAGTGCTGGTAACTTTGTAAGGCTAGATGATATTGTCGATCCACTGGCGTTGCGCCTGATGTTTCTTTCGGCACATTATCGTACTCAGATGGACTTTTCGGAAAGTGGACTAGGCTCTGCACAAGCCCGCTTAGTGCGACTGCGCGAGTGGGCGAGTAAAGTTGTAAATAATCCCCAGTCTGGGGTTTCATCAAAGGTGAGTGCGCTCGCTAAGGATTTTGATGTAGCCCTAGCAGATGATCTGGCCGTCCCACAGGCACTCTCAATCTTGGCTGCGATTGAATCAACTGGTGCTCGTACAGAAGATGTGTATGCGTTTTTATTGCACGCCGATCAGGTGCTTGGCTTGCATATATTTGAAATACTTGAACCGGTGCGATCAAAAAGTGGGGTGGAAGATTTGCTAGCAAAGCGAGCGCAAGCTCGTGCGAATAAAGATTTTACCCAAAGTGATATGCTACGTGACCAGCTGCATAGGCTTAGAGTTGGCGTAGAAGATACGCCAGACGGCCAAGTAGTTTGGCAGTTGTTTTAAAAAGAAAAAGCCCCATATGGCTATGGGGCGATAGAAGGAATTAGCGGCGGCTTTTGCTCCACCATTTACCTCCG
>CAZHOZ010000037.1:0-8071 GCA_964533895.1 uncultured Candidatus Saccharibacteria bacterium
AACTGATGACCCACTTGCAAAGAATGCCAAGTTGGTGTTGTCGATCTGAAAATGCCATCCGGCTGTATCGCCCCAACTTGTTGTTTTTGCGTTGACGAATGCTTGGTTGAAACTGGTCGTCGGGGCGTTGATTTGGTTTGAAAGTGCAAAGACGCTCAGACTTGCGCCGAACAAGTCACCGTCGTTGTCAACGGCGATGGTGTTCGACGCATTGATAAGCGTCGCAAGACCGCCAGCGGTTGGGCGAACAGTGCGCGCCGCGGTGCGCGTGAGGCTATGCAGCCCGGTGGCGTCAAGAGGCGAGCCCCAGGCCGGGACGACCGCCAAGCGCAGACCCTGCGCCAGACTGGCGCTTGAGCGTATGCCAACAGGGGATTGTGGCTGCTTCGTCCAGGGCGGGCTGAGGATCAGGGACACGACTTACGCCACGTCGTACTTGATGCCGACGTACTTCAGCGAGTTGGTATTGACTGCGTTGTTGCGCAAGTTGACGCCTGTGTTGTGCGCCACGAACAATCCCCAGAAGCGCGGCATGACGCCACCGAACAGCGCCGCAATCGAAAACGGCAGCACCGGGTAGGCAACGTCGCTCGTCGCTGCAGGGACGTTGATGACTACGCCAGTGCGCAGCGCATCTCGGATGCCGGTGTTCGTCAGCGTCTCTGCGCTGTCGGTGCCATCGAGCACATCGATGGCAGTGGTCGCCAGCGACACGTCAGAACCCCACACGAAGACTGTGATGGTGGTGTTCGCGGTCGGGGTCGTCCCGACAGAAATGCTTCCGCTGACCAGAGCATCAACGTACTTGTTCGTGGTGTTATCGATCTCGCTGGACTCGCGCCCGGCAATCCATGTCGATGACGTGGCGAGGTTCGCCAGGTCCATCGTGATGGATGTGCCGGTGCCGCTGTAGTTGATCGTTGCGGTAGCCATGAGTGCCCCTTACGGCAGTGCGCGCGCCGCCTCGACTTGCTGGTAGTTGAACGCCCCCTCATAGCCCATGACGGCAGGACTCAATGTGGTTCCGGTGCCGGTGCTCAGGCACTTCTCGCCGCTGGTCGCGCTGCGCTTCGCTTGGCTGAAGATGAACGTTGCAACAGCCACCTTCGCGGCCGTTCCCTTCCACGCCTCGGAAATGCCGGCTCGCTTGCCTGCGTCGCCGAAGTTGATGCGCCCGGTCTGCGTCTGGAAAATCAGTTCCCATATCCGCGCCTGACCAGTCGTCAAGTTGTCTACCTGCGTCCAGTCGAAACCGTCGCCGGTTACGTCGTCGCGTGACACGTCACCACGCCAGACGATCCATGCCGGATTCGCGGTCTGGTTCAACCCCGAGGCGATGGTGCTCGCCGTGTCGCTGTTGTTGGGCAGCGCGGCCCACTCCGGCACTGCGTTGATGCACGCCTTGAGCGTGGTCAACTGCGCGTTGGTGAGGCTCTGCGCATTCGCGGCAATGGTCCCAAGTAACAAACAAAATGCAAAAATACTTTGTTTGACCACAAATTTTAATGCTTGTAATTTTGTAGAAAATAGTGACATGATTAGTCCTTATGATTACAGGGCAAAGATGCCAGAGGCATTCCAGGAGACAGTAATATCACCACCGTTCGGAGTTACTGGAAGGCCAGTAACGCCGGAAGCAATATATGCTACAAGGCGTGATGTAGCCGATGATCCAGTATCTAGATAAAGAATCAGAGCTTCCACAGTGTTCCCTGACACAGCAGTAAACGTAACGTTGTCCCCATCAAGAACACCATTAGTATAAGTCTTTGTCCCAATAGTTTGTGGGGTTCCTACAACACCAGAGACATCGTCATAAAAGTCATGTGCTGCGTCGTAATTGTATGTACCAGTATCTACAAGAGCACACTTCAAAGTACCTGTCAATGAAGTACCCGATGTCCCTTGCATTAATTCTTGTTTCCACTTTGGATAAAGCATTGTTTACGTCCTTATATAGTTAATGAGCCAAGTAATGTCCAAGTGCCATAACCCATCATTGAGCTTGGATTAGTTGCTGAATTTGTTGTTATAACAAACCCAACTGGTAGTTCCCAATCCTTATCCACCACACTTTGGTAATCACTTTGAGTCAAGTGGTAGTAGTTGCCTCCACCACCACCCTGTAATCCAGTAAGACTGTTGTGTGGAAATGCTCCATTATTAACGAAATTAATTAATTTAGTATACCAATCAATCCATTCGAAAGATGTTTGTGGTCTATCGTAGGGAACTGGAGGTATTGTAGCCATTATGTAACTTTATTTATACTAAATAACTTCCGGAAATATAAATTTCCTTTGTGCCTGCATTCGGATTGACCAGGGAAGCCATAGACGACCCACCAACAATCACGCCAGCCGATTGACCTGAAACTCGTTGATCAGACAATCGAGCCCGCCAGAGACCGACATCCAAATCGACACATACTGTCCGGCAGTCAGTGGCACTGCCACGGCGCCGCCGACTGTCGTGCCTGTGATAGCGACCACACCCCCCAGGTTCGGGGTTGAACCGTCGACACGAGCAAAAGCCGCGACCGTACTTCCGGCCCCCGCGTTTGCCTGAGCTGCCCACGTCACCAGATAGACTCCGGTCGCAGGGGCTGTGAAGCGCCCAGTTGTCGGATTGAAGTTACTGGCAGTGTCATACACCTCTGACGAGTACGCGGACGCCTCGCCTATGCCTGAGGAGCGTACGGCTGACGAGATTGCTCGGGACTTGTAGTCTGTAGCGGCAGTAGCAGTAGTGGCACTCGTCGCACTTGTCGCCGTAGCAGCATTTCCCGAAATGCTGATGTTGTAGGTTCCGGACATTCTCGCCGACGGAACAGTGCCGGAAGCTAGGTTGCTCGCGTTTATTCCAGCGATTCCAGAGCCATCCAAAAAGACGGCTGACGTACCACTAATCGATGAGCAGTTGATTGCTGTCAGGTAAGCAGTCGCAAAGGTGACCGTCGTACCACTAATCGATGAGCAGTCAATTGCTGCCAGGTCTGCATCTGCCGCGGACAACGTCCCAATCGATGTCAACGTCCCCGCAACTGTAGTATTACCGCCAATGGAAGTAGTCCCATCTGGCTGCACTGAAAAACGCGGCACGTTGGTATTGGTATTCACCCAACCGGCGTCTCCTGTCGTTTTTGCACGATAGGCGCTGCCGTCGAAATAAGTGTTGTAGCCAAACGATGCCCCGTCGGCGCCTCCCCATACAGCCGCGTTACCAGCCCCAAAGTCCACTGCCAGCGCAGTTACCCAAGAGCTACTTGCACCTCCAATCCCCAGCGCCGGGAACTTGACTCCCGTCTGATTCCAGACGACGTAGTCGCCATCCGCGGTCGCAGTCCCGGCCCCCGTGTGTTTGTACCCCCCCATCGGCTGATTAGCGGTCGGGGTGACGGTGCCATCTCGTTTTAAATATTCTGCGTGTGAAGTTCCATACACATGATCGTCTACATCGTTCAGCCAATCTGCAACAATAACTGTGGTTTGATCTACGAAATTAGTGGTTGCCATTAATTACTTCCTATATTTAGTTCTAACTCTATTCCACTCAACCTGAGTGGATAATTGTCAGAATAACTCAATTTAAATGATCTTGTTCTAAATTGTCCCAATTGCCATATTCTAGGTGGATTAGAAAATAAATTAATACTTCGTGTTCCTGAGGTTGAAGCCCAGTCGTCATCACTCCATGTCAATGTAATGTTCGATGTTCCTGATGTTTGATACTGATCGCCAATAACTGACAATCTGCCGCAGGTTTTTAAATTGTAAGAATTTGCATTAAATCGTTCAGTTGTATAGGAACAAGCAAAATTAGTATCAAAGTCTTGGTATAAATTAGGGGCTAGTAAAGAGATATAAGTTTGTCCTGCAATTGCAACATACTGAGCACCATTAACCATACTCCAAGAAGCTTCAATGTCTAATTTTGTACCAGAGGAGTTTTTCCACTCGTACCAGAATTTCTCTTCAATATCATAGACCCAAGTAGCCTGCTGAGTAACTAGTGCGTAGAATGTATGACCATCGACGGATAATGTGTAACCTGTGCGATTATAGTACAGTTGACTTTTTACATTATCTGTCGATGTGATATTTTGTAAAGATCGCTCTACTACGGAATTAGAAATTTTCTCTAATTCAAATCCGTCTAATTTATAAACTGCAATGTTTCTGCTTTGGTCTTGTCCTACAAAATATAAGATATTTCCAATTTGTTTCAATCCAGTAACGAATCCGACATTTCGGTATCCTGATTCATTTCTTGAGAAAGGGCTACCTGATGCATTTCCACTATCCCAAAATATTTCGATTGTACTGGTACCAAAAGCTACAATATAATTTCTATTTACAGCTATATTAATAATATAATCACCAGCAATTTCTGCAGTAATATAATCTCCAGGAGTCCACGCTGTAGGATCATCATTATTAGAATTGTAAAGATCTCCAGTACTAGTTTTTGCTAAAACTAAATAACCATCAATACTTTGTGGTTGTGGAATATGTGGTGATGGAAGATCAGCATCAGTTACTTTCGCACAAGAAGTACTAGCCCAGTCATCAACCCACAATTCGGTGCCATCAGAAAAGATAACGAATCTTTTCTGTGTGCTAGTCTGTAAGAATTCACAAAATCCTACAAAACCACTTGAACCTGCTAATGTGGCTACAGTTCTAATAGACGTTCCACTATCTGGAGCAACTGAATAAACTTTGTTATTTACAGCCCAGTAAAATCTGTTACTACTCGCATCATAGTAACTTCCACGAATAGCATCACTTGAAGAAGATTTAGTTAAATTGTAAGCTGTTGCACGAAGACCGGGTCTTTTCTTTAAATAAGATTCTTGTGTTTTATTTTCTTGAGAAATTCTATCATAAAAAAAGTTAATGATAGAAGTGTCTCGTTGAATAGACAAATCACCAGATCTATACGTGGTTGTGCCATCAAACTTAATTGGAATAGTTTGATAGGTATTTTGTTCTGGTGTTCGTGTGTAAGCCATTATCTAAATTGAATATACGGTTGAATTAGAAAAGACCCATCCTCATCAGAGTATCCTTTAGCTTGATCAAGATATTCTTTTGCTTGCTGTTTTAATTCAGCCCTATCATTTAAAGGAATACTGTATTCAGGTGCTAAAGATACTGCTAATGCATATATTACTGCATCTGTCCAGTATGAAGGAAAATCTGGAGTCTCTCCTGATGCAGTAAAGATTTCTATTTCTTTCTGACGAATAACCTGTAAAGTATAGTTATTAGCAGCAGATGAATCTGGAATAGGCCAAATACGTAGAATCCCACCTTCTGAAATATTTGTTGTAAAACTCCAGCAAACAGGAATTCCCGTAGCAGAATATGGCATCTTGTTAATATCATATTCTGATTTTTGCTCTAATTCATATTGTACTGAACTGGTAATTGTTCGTAAATAAACAGCAGGAACTTTCAATGTATTCGTAAGTGTGTATTCGTCAACACCAACTAGAACATCCACAGATTCCTCAAACCTTTTCCACAGAGGCATTCCAAGTGTGTTAAATCTGGTAATAACTCCGTTTAATGCAGTGGCGGCTGTAGAAATTTGTGTGGCGCTAGGAGTTGCTCCTTCATTAAGAACGCCTAATTTACGAAAAGCAGCATAAATAATATTGTCTCTGGTTAGCTCCCAAGAAACACTTCCTGATGTCGCCATATTATTCCTTCACTAGTATTGTTTGCCAGAAATAGCACATCCTGCTATTCCATATCCAGCTACACCACGAGTCCCATTATAAGTACATCCAGCAACAAACAATAACTCAGGTTCAACACGAATCCAATCAGGAGGTACTGGTCGAGGATCGCTCTGTACTCTTAAGTATTTTTGTGGATGGTCTGTTTCAAAACAACGCCTATCCACTAATAAACCATCCCACCGCTTCCGTACTTCTGAAGACAGGAACTCCCATCCGCAGACATCACAGATTACCTTCCACTGACCTTTAGCCCACGTCATTCTTGTTGTGCTCTTTTAATTCTCGGAGGTCTCGTTTCAAGTCCTCAAACATCCCCTTCAGTTCTGCCTTGAACTCACGGAAGTCGTCTTTATGCAGGTAGGATGCCTTTACACTAGCTAATTCACCTTCTTGCTTTGTCATACGATTCTCCACACTTTCAACTCTAGATTTTACCAGCCATCCAAAGAAGCCAAAAATGCCTAAAACAGCCCACTTAACTAATTCTAGTTCTGTCATGATACTTTGTCATTGGCTTCAAACCAATTTGCTGAATACCCACACATATTACTATTTAATCGCAGATTACTGCAATTAACTTCTCGTAAAGGTTTACCAGTAACTAATGAAATGTGTAAAGTTTTGGGATTATCGCAATAACCAGTTTTTGCAACAAAAAATTTACAATTTCGACAAAATTTTTCAGATATTTTACTACTCGTTGGAGTATCGTGCTTATCCCAAAATTTAAGTTTTTTAAAATCCATGATAACTCCAACTAAATAATTTTAAGACACTTTAATACAGTTGAATTTGTTGCAAAATTAGCATTTAAATCATTGATGTCCCAAACCGTCGAATGCTTGTCGCTCACGGTGCCGTCGGGACTGGTCCAGCCGGCGCCAGTACCGAGGGCCGCAACGGTCACGGTGCTGTCAGGGTTCTGGCCGGCGCTCGTGTCTTCTTGGATGTAGACGCCCAGGGCGTTCGGGCTGGCGCTGTAGTATGTGTTGTAGTCGCTATCCACACCCGTCACCGTGGTCGAGCTGCCGGCTGCCCGGATGGCAATCATGTTCCACTCTGCCGTCGCATGCGTGGCGATCACCACGTTGTTGCGCGCGGTGATCTTGCCCTCTTTCGTGGCATCCGTGCGCGCGTTGCGGATCGAGATAAGGCCGCCATGCGTGAATGCTGCATTTTCTAGCACCCGCACGTCACCGAGCAGGATGAGGTTGCCGTCGATGACGTTGCTGTAGTCGGTGCCGAACCCCGCACCGGCAGCACTGGAGATGGTGATGCGGATGCCGCAGAGCGACTCGCTCGACGCATTCACATCGTTGAGTGCCGGGGTGTTCTTGCGCAGGTCGATGACGTTGCCGCTGATACGCGTGTCGGTCAGCGACTGCACGTCGTTCGGCCCGATCTCGATCGTTTCGCCGTAGCACTCCTCGAAGTAATTGCCGATCACCCAGACGCGCTTGCTCGAATCGATCACGGCGCAACCCGTGTTCACCACATCGTTTGGGCCGCGCGGGTAGGTTGTGTAGTCCCTGGTCGCGCCGACGCGTTGGCATACGTTGCCGAGGAAGTACGCGTCGTCGCTGCTCGGGTTTGTCACAAGGCCTTGGCAGTCTCCCCAATCGTTCGGCAGGCGGGCAATGTCGCGAACCCAGTTGTAGCGCAGTTGCAGGCTGGCCTCATTGTTGTCGCCGTTCTTCGACCCCAGCGCATGATCCGAGCAGTCGTATACCTCGTTGTACGCAAAATCACAATTCTGCGCGCCGCTGGCAATGATCCCGGACTCGCAGGCGTGAACCTTGGTCCCGTAGACCTTCGTCCCGGTCGCGTAGCCCTGGGCAGTCACGTCGCCAGCGAAGATCGCGCCGCCACCGCCTCCGTACCAATCCCCACCGACCACTTCGGTGTTGCTGGCCGTGCCAGCGGCATCTGCGATGTAGAGCAGATAGGCCGACGTGCCAGTCTGCCAAAAGGTGTAGACGTTGTCGCTAGGTGTCCCAGATGTCGGCTTGATGTAGATCCTGCTTTCGTGCGGGGCATAAGCGGCCTGCCCGGGTAGCAGGCTGCCAGGCACTGGATCGCCGTAACGTCCGTCGTACAGGCTCCACAGATAGCGCGAGCCAGATAGCGTCCCGGTGATGTCCACGGCCGCGCCGCCGATCGTCGTGGACAGGCTCAGGGTCTGCTGCCCGCCGCTGACAGCGGAGGCGGTCTTGACGTAGTACAGCGTGCCGGGGCTGAGCCCGTTGGCCGCCGCCGAGGTAAACGCCACCGGGTCGTTGACCTGGTATGGCTGGTAGACCGCAACTGTGACTGTATCGGCAG
>CAZHOZ010000038.1:0-1540 GCA_964533895.1 uncultured Candidatus Saccharibacteria bacterium
TAGCAACACAATATTACACAAGAGTTTTCCCGGCGGTCATTTTACGCTAGTGGGGGCCAATAGCCCTGCCTCGTTAGCAAGTCGTCCGGTGCGAGTTGTACTGATAGATGAAGTGGATCGTATGCAAGTTACTGGCGAAGGTGATCCAGTGGCCCTTGCGGAAAAACGAACGATCAACTTCTATAATTCGCTGAAAATTAAGGTATCTACACCAACGATAAAGAATTTGAGCAGAATAGAACGCGAGTTCAAGCGTAGCGATCAGCGATACTTTCGCGTCCCTTGTCCGCACTGCCACCAAGAGCAAATTTTGAGATGGCGAGGAGTAAAGTGGGATAAGGACAAGAGAGGCGATCCTATTCTTGAAACTGTAAGATATGAGTGTGAGCATTGCCTTAAAGCGATACGGGATTTTGAACGCCACGAGGCGATAAAGAAAGGTCGGTGGGTAGCCACAGCGCCGTTTAGTGGCACTGTGGGCTTTCACATTAGCGAGCTTTATTCGTTATGGCGTAAGCTCAGTGATATGGTTCAAGATTTTTGGATAAAGAGAACGAGCTTAGATACATTCCAAGTATGGGTAAATACTTCACTAGGCGAGCCGTTTGAAATCCAAGCTAAGACACTAGATTGGGAAGCAATTTACCAGAGACGTAGTAATTATAGCTCTGGTGAGCTTCCCTTTGGAGTTTTATTTTTGACGGCTGGTATTGATGTTCAGAGTGATCGTATTCATGTGGAGATTGTTGGTTGGGGACGGCTTTTGCAAACATGGTCTATTCAGTATTTAGTGTTATATGGAGATACTACTGGGGAAAATGTTTGGCAAGACTTAGACCGTATTATCCAGCGAACATGGAAAAACACACTAGGTTATGAGTTAGGTCTAAGTAAAGTAGCCATAGATGCAAATTTCAACACGCCATTCGTGCATGCTTGGGCGCGGCAATATCCTTCTGACCGTGTGCATTGTGTTTTTGGCCGTGACAATCAGCAAAGCATTGTAGGTTTACCTGAGCGTTTGGATATTGTCAATTATAGAAAACCCAAATTTGGCCTAAAGTCTTTTCCCGTGGGCGTGTCTGTGATAAAGCAGGAGCTTTTTGGGTTTTTAGATCAGACCATTAAGCGAAATGGTGAGAAAATACCCGTGGGTCTTTGTAGCTTTCCAAAGGATTACACAGAAGAGTATTTTCAGCAGCTCACAGCCGAGCAATTAACGAAAGAAGTAAAGCATGGCGTTTTTCGGCATATATGGAAAAAGATACGCCCACGCAATGAGGCTTTAGATTGTCGAGTTTATGCCCGTGCCGCGGCGTGTCTTTTTGGTATAGATCGTTTTACTGAAGAAAATTGGATAGTTTTAGAAAATGACTACGCGCCTGCTATTCGAAAGAGAAGCGATGAATTAGAAATTCAAAGACCCCAAGAGAAAGAAAGCATTTGGGAGGACTAAATTTTGCCAACGGATGAAGAAATAAAAGCAAAAGTAGAGGCAATAATAGCTTCGGGTGTCAAGACAATCACAGTAGGCGACAAG
>CAZHOZ010000038.1:1550-8042 GCA_964533895.1 uncultured Candidatus Saccharibacteria bacterium
ATGACTTATCGTGACCAAGCCGAATTAGAGAAAATATTAGCTAAACTTGACATTAAGATTAACCCACAAAGGCCATATAGTGTAGCAAGCAGTCCATATTATTGCAAAGGGTTATAGAATTGGCTAATTTTCTGGATAAGACCATAGGTTTTTTTTCGCCAAGATGGCAGCTAAAGCGCGAGTATGCTAGGCTTGCATTGGATTCAATAAGTACTCGCAAATTTGACGCTGCTAGTACAGGTAAACGATTGTCTAGTTGGGCAGCGTCTGGGGCATCAGCCGATACAGAAATAATGCCAGCCCTTGCGCGTTTGCGTAATCGCTCTCGTGAGCTAATCCGAAATAACTATCTGGCTAAGAAGGGCCGCCGGACTATTACTAACCATACGATTGGGTTAGGAATAATGCCAAAGCCTATAGGAGAGAGCCAGAGAGCAAAAGAACTAATGCAGGTATGGAAAAATTGGGGAGATAGCAAGGTTTGTGATTTTAACAATCGCCTTAATTTTTATGGAATCCAACGGCTTGTGATGGATACGGTTGTTGAATCAGGCGAATGCTTAGTTTTGCGCGTACCTAAAAAATTTGAGTTTGGCAAAGTGCCGTTAGAAATCATGGTCTTAGAACCAGATTTTATTGACAGTTACAAAAACCAGCGTTTGCCCTCTGGTAATTGGGTTAAGAACGGTATTGAGTTTACGCCACTAGGTAAAGTAGAAGCTTATTGGCTTTACACACAGCATCCGGGGGAACAAGGTGTTATTTCGGTTATCCATCGAAATACTTCCGTACGAGTTCCCGCAAACGAAATAATTCACGTTTTTCTACAAGAGCGGCCGGGTCAAAATTTTGGAATACCTTGGCTATCCGCGGTGGCTGTGACACTGAAAGATTGTTCCGATTATGAGGATGCCCAACTTATTCGTCAGAAAATTGCCGCATGTTTTACTGGATTTGTCAGAGATATAGAGCTTTCTGATTCTATTAAGCAAGGGAAAACATCTTTATTAGAGAGAATAGAACCCGGTCGTATCGAGTATTTAGGCCCAGGAAAAGATATTGTTTTTGCCAATCCGCCATCTACGCAAGGTTATGCAGAATATATCAAGGTACAAAAGCAAAATATTGCCGCGGGTTTAGGCATAACCTACGAATCTTTAACCGCCGATCTTTCCCAAGTGAACTTTTCTTCCGCCCGTATCGGGCAAAATGATATGCAGGTAAATATAGGCAATTGGCAATATGAGATGATTATTCCTTTGCTTTGTGACGGCGTTTGGCAGTGGTTTGAGCAGGCTTGTGAGTTATCTGGGGTAATACCTTTGGGTGAGCCATTAGGAGCGACTTGGATACCGCCTAAGCGTACTATGGTTGACGTGATTTCAGAGACAAAGGCAATGCGTGAGCAAGTGCGCGCGGGCTTTAAGACACTTTCCGAGGCCATTAGCGAGTATGGTTATGATCCCAAAACCCATTTAGAAGAATATGCCAAGGACCTAAAAACCCTAGATACTTTAGGGATTGTTTTAGACAGTGACCCAAGAGTTGGACAAGGAATTTCTAAGTTAGGAGAAAGTACGGAGGTTTCCAGTGGAAATAAAACAACAATTACCTAAGCTTTACCATCGTGCTGCCATATCACCTAATAGTTACAACAAAGAAAAACGAACTATTGAAGTAGTTTTTTCTACAGGTGCAGAGGTTGAACGCGGGTTTTTTTCAACATTTTATGAAAGTTTATCATTAGAGCCGGGCCATGTAAGACTAGATCGGTTAAAAAAAGGTGCGCCGTTTTTAAAAGAACATCGGGATTACAGTTTATCTAGTGTGTTAGGTGTGGTTGAGGATGCTCATGTAGATGGAAAAGAAGGCCATGCGCTTATTCGTTTTTCCAATCGTGAGGATATTGAGCCTATTTTAAAAGATATTGAGGACGGAATTTTACGAAATGTTTCTGTTGGTTATGTTGTACACAAGTTTACAGACATCAGTGACCGCGATGAAAAAGGAGAGGTAAAAAAGAGGCGGATGAAGGCTGTAGACTGGGAGCCTACGGAAATCTCTTTAGTGCCAGTAGGCGCGGATAGTAATGCCCAAATTCGCGGACAAGCTGAGGAAAGTTATCCAGTTATTATTGAAAGGACAGATATGGCTGAAAAGTTAAATACTGCTGAGTCTGAGCAAAAAGACACTGCGCCTACTTTGCCTTTGGACGTGGAGAAAGTGCGCAAGGAAGCTATCGAGGCCGAAAGAAAACGAGCTTTTGAAATTCGAGAGTGTGTTAAGAAAGCTCGGTTATCTAGTGAGTTAGCCGAAGACCTTGTAGCTAAAAGTATCTCCATTGAGCAAGCCCGCGCTCTTATTATTGATAAAATAGCAGAAACGGCGTTACAATACAAGATTGATAACAATCGTGTGGATTTGGGAGAAAAGGACGCTACGCTAACAAGGCGAGAAGCCGTTGCCAATTCGTTGCTAAATCGTTTTGATGGCAATAAATTCAAACTCATCGAGTCCGCTCGCCAATATCGCAACATGAATTTGTTAGAAATTGCCAAAAGGATGTTAGAGTGGCAAGGTGTTAATATTTCTTCTTTGGACAAGAACGAAATTGCTAGGCGTGCGCTTCACACCACAAGCGATTTCCCGATAATTTTATCTGAGGTAGTCAACAAGACGCTACGAGCAGGATATGAAGCAACAGTCCAGACATTCACGCCGTTCGTTCGTTTTAGGTCGGTTTCTGACTTTAAGACGATTACATCAATTCAAATGAGTGAGTCTTTCAAGCTCGAAAAGCTTCAAGAAGATGGTACATATAAACGCGACACCATGAAAGAAGCCAAAGAGACCTACAAACTTGCCACATACGGAAAAGCCGTGGGGATCACCAGACAAGTTATTTTAAACGATGATCTAGACGCTTTTTCCAGAATTCCGCAAATGTACGGCGTTGCAGCTTCGCAGTTAGAATCTGATCTAATTTGGGGCATTGTTACGGATAACGCTGCTATGGGCGATGGGTTTGCATTATTCCATGCTAACCATGGCAATTTAGCTGCTTCTGGTGCTGCGATCAGTGTAGCAACTTTATCAGACGCCCGTAAAGCTATGCGTTTACAAAAAGGCTTGGACGGCAGAACCGTCATCATGGTAACGCCAAGATTTTTAGTTGTGCCATGCGCTTTAGAGACCGTCGCGCAGCAATTTATTGCTGTCAATATCAAGATGACTTCCACAAAGCCCGCCGATGTAAACCCGTTTGCTGGCAGTATTGAAGTGATTGCTGAATCTCGTTTAGATGCGGCCTCAAGCACAGTTTGGTATTTATTCGCTAGAGAAGGCGAGGCCAATATCCCTATGATTGAAGTTGCTACCTTGGACGGCAGCCGCGGCCCCATGCTTGACACAAGGAACGGATTTGAAATAGACGGTGTTGAAATTAAGGCCACTTACGACATTGCTGCCAAAGCCATAGACTACAGGGGTTTTTACAAAAACCCAGGAGCATAAGAAAGGATTTTGTTATGAAAAATTACGTTCAACCTGATGACAGCCTTGACATTGTTGCGCCTGTAGGCGGCGTTACTTCTGGCCAAGGGCTGCTAATAGGGAGTATTTTTGGCGTGGTAAGTGCTGATGCTGCCGCGGGCGATCCCTCCGTGATTCGTGTCCGAGGTGTTTTCTCACTCCCAAAGGCCGCTGTAACTATTACAGCATGGGAAAAGCTTTATTGGGATAGCACCAATGAAGTCTTGACCAATGTTCCTGCTAGTAACAAGTATGTTGGAATTGCTGTGGAAGACGCTGGCAACAGTGCGGCGGAGGCCAAGATTTTGCTTGGGCATACTTTTGAGCAAGCGGGACTATCGGGCGGCAAATTTTATATGGCTTCCTCAACGGTCTCGGCAGGTGAAGCAACGGCAAACCAGAAGGATATAAACACAGGGCTTGGCGCGCAACTAACTTTTTGGAATGTGCAGGTTTACCGCTCTGGTGTGGATGTGAAAGCCGATGCTGTTGTTACGGCTCTAAGTAGTGGTGATGCTGGAAAGCTTCGTGTGGCTAATGGCGCCGCTACTTACAACATGACGGCGGGCGATGTAATCCATGTGGTTGCCAAGGTGTAAAAATGGACTTTGCAGACCACTTTAGCTATTTATTGGAAGTAGGTAGTAGTTTTTTGGGCGAGAGTGTAGGCTACAAAAAGCCGTCTGAAAATCTAATTACGATACAAGGAACTGTTACCTACCCCGATCAGACCGCCGAAAATCTACATAACACAAAGCAGACAGCTAAAATTGTCATCAGTAAAATAGACGTTCCAAGTCCACAATATCAAGATGAGGTAATAATTCGAGATGTGGCTTGGAAAGTCGAGTTTATCAAGGATTTATCCGCACAGTATTGGGAAATGGAGCTGCGCAGTAAAGTAAAGCAGAAATTCTAATGGAAATATCTGAGCTTTTTACCAAAGTGGTAGAAATTCTGGAAACAGACGCTAGTATAGAAAAATTTTGCCAAGATGAGTTCCAAAAAAGTCCAAAGATATGGGTTGGCTTTGATGATGATAACTTACCAGAACCTGCCGACTACCCTATCATTGTCATCCCTTCTATTAGCCGCGCCGAGCGTGGCGATAACAAGGGATATATAACTTATGTTCTGCTTGTCGGTGTGGGTGTAATCGGAGAAGCCGCTGAGAAATCAGGTAAGCGCGTTGTATACAAAGCAATTTCGCAGGTAGAAAGGCTTAGGGAGCTAACAGAATCGGCCTTCTTTAGCAGTGTTGGTAAATTAGGACATAAGATTGATGTTTCTGGTCAGACAACTTCCGAAGTAGTTTTCCCAATATTTTCAAGTGCGACAGAAATCGAAATTTCATTTTTAAAAACTTCACGAAGCCCTATAAAATAAGGAGCTTATAAATGGTCAATACCTCATTTAATCGGGGCGATCAGGCCGTAACTATCGGCAAAGGGAAATTATATTTTGGTCAAGACAATACCAACGGATTTGAGGACTGTCTAGAAGTCAATAATTTCAAATATAACATAGCCACGGAGCTTTTAGAGCTTTTTTCTAGTCGCTATGGCGTTGTGACACCACTGACACCCATAACTAAAAGTGTCAAGCTGACGGGATCATTTACTTGTATTAGCCCACTGCTTGAAATCCAGAAGTTCTTTGGCCTTGCCAAGTCTGTGGATGATGCAAGCCAAGCAGCTGGCAGTATTACTGAGCAAAGTTTTGTGGCACGGCTTGGAAAGCTCATTAAGCTTGGCTATTATGGCGTTACAGACGAGATTGTCCGAAAATCTACAGGTACAACTTTCACGGCGGACGATGCAACAGATGTAATCACAGCTACAGGGCATGGCCTTAGCGATGGTCATGCGGTAGTTGTCAAAAGCGGTGGCACTCTTCCTGCTGGTCTTACTGCCAATACACGCTACTACGTTCGGGATAGCACAACCAATACGCTTAAACTTGCAGCAACTTCGGGCGGTGCTGCCATAGATATTACTTCGGCGGGCAGCGGTACGCATACGCTTTATCGTGCCTACATCCCAGATGTTGATTACGAAGTCCACCCTGGCGATTTGCTGCTGGCTATTATTGGCGGGGCGATCACCGATGGTCAGACGCTTGTTATTTCTGGTGACTATGACGACAAAGATATTGTCCAAATGGACTTAGCAGAAGTTACGGAATTTAAAGGCAATATTTTATTCATTAGCGATGCTGCCGTAGGGGTGAAAGAGAAGTTTGAGGCTTATGTTAAGCTTTATCCTTCGGGAGATAATAATCTTATTGGCGATGATGCCAAGTCCTTTGAGGTTCAATTTACCGCGATTAAGAATGTCGCTGCTTCTGGCATTGTTGGCCTCGCTCGTGTGACTGATCTATCTGGTAAATCTCGTGTGGTGGCTGCGGCGGCGTAATGTTAGAGCTAGAAGTTAAGCATAACATAGCGGAAAAAATATCGGTTTTTAAAATCTTTCGTTTCCAGAAATTTAGGGAGGCTAGACGCTCGGCTCTTAGCTCTTCTGGTTTTGAAGCGTCTAGCCAGATACGAAAATTTATAGAAACCTCTGGGTCAGGAACTTGGAAAAAAGAGCATCCACTTACTAGGCTTTTTAGTAAAAATTCTGGACGATGGCAAAGGCGTAGTAGTTTTATTAGTCCTTATTATGAGCTTGGGAAATTCTCTCGTTACAAAATTAAGTCGGCGGATACTGAAGTAGTAACAGGCTTTGGGACATTTGGCGCGCGTGATGTTAGACGCGGGCGTTCGCTTGATTTTAGCCAGAAGCTTCAAGAAGTTGCACAAATGGCGCAGACTAGGCGAAAAATAAGTGTGTCGCCTTTTATGCGTAGGTTGTTTGGAGCAACTAAGCTCAAACAAAGTGCGCAAATTGGCATTGATTATTTCCCGATTAAACAGAAAACAAAAAATTTAGTGATAGCAGCCCGGCCAATCGCTGCGCC
>CAZHOZ010000039.1:0-8033 GCA_964533895.1 uncultured Candidatus Saccharibacteria bacterium
CGGCCTTGGGCGCAAAGGCTTTCCAGTTGTAGCTGGTTTGGCGGATGTTCATGCGACTGCCAAGAATCAATACCAGATCAGCGTTTTGCACAGTGAAGTTGCCGGCGCGCGTACCAATGGTGCCAGGGCGCCCGCAGAATAACGGGTCATCCGAAGCGATTAGATCGTGAGTCCAGGCAGTGGTCACAGGGATGCCAAGCAGGCGAATTACGGTCTCAAATTCGGGAAGCGCACTCCCAAGACGAATGCCCGTTCCTGCAAGGATTACCGGGCGCTTAGCGTTACCGATCTGCTCAAGTATCCATCGTGCATGATCAGTGATTACTTCAGTGGAGGGCTGAGATTCATTCAATTCAAGGGATTCAAAGCCAACGAGGGCGTCTGGATCAATCTGCGCAGACTGCACGTCAATCGGAATATCCAGCCAGCACGGGCCGGGCCGGCCATGGGTCGCCAGATAGATCGCTTTCTCAAAGTGATAACGAATCTGCCGTGGGTCCCGCACCTGAACTGCGTATTTGGTAATTGGCTTGGCCATTGCAACGATGTCGACTTCCTGATCGCCTAACTGCCGTATATCCGGCAGGTCGTAACTGCTTAAGCAGGTCTCGCGTTTTACTTGGCCGGAGATGACCAGCATGGGGATTGAGTCGGTCCATGCGCCGAAGACACCGTTGAGGGCGTTGATTCCGCCGGGGCCGGTAGTGACGACAACAACACCGAGGCGGTCAGCAATCCTTGCGTAGCTCTCGGCCGCCATTGCGCATGCTTGTTCATGATGGGCATAGACCTGAAGACTATGGTGTAAGTGCCCTATAGCATCGTTCAAAAACATTGCACCGCCCCCCGTAACGGAAAATGCTCGAGCTATATCCTCCTTATTTATTAATTTCGAAATAAATTCAGAGATCTTTATTTTTGGCGGCATTGGGTTGTTGAATTAAATAAATTAATTGGCGAAGTTTCTCTTTAAAAATGAGTAGGTCAGATTTAGTGCGCTTCTAATTCCTTGGTTATTTGTTGTGTGGATAAATTCATTGAAAAGAGTTATTAATGTTCTTGCGTAAGACCAACAGAGCATGACTGCTCTTGCTCTATCTAAATCGCTTAGTGCGTTAGGCGTTATATCAAGCGTCTTGGAGTTGTGTATGTTGAAGTGTTTCGGGCATCTAATTGAAGGTAATGGAGAGGTTGGTTGATTTTTAATTTCTTCCCCAGCCTCAAGTAAATTAGTGACTTCGCGGGCTATGACATCCGGGCTGGCGAAGTTTTTGCACAAATACCCGCCATATTTGCGGCATCTATCGTGCCCCATGCATGGGCAACAATCTCTTCCATTGCTTGTCGTGCTAATAAGCCCAGGTATTAAGTAACTTGAATTAGCTGGGTGTGTGCTAGAAAAAAGGTAAACTGTCATTTTTTTTAGGACGGCTGATGCGTAATGGGCTGGAAAAGAGTCCATGCCAATTACAATGTCGACGTTATTTACCGTTTCCTCGAAATTTTCAATCGTGGAGAATTTTTCATTCTTAATGCCTTGGAATGGTCTACTGGCATCTAGCGTAATTACTTCGATATTTTTTTTATTTAAAATCTTTATTAAATCTGATTGAAGTTCAGTAGGGTATATCTTTAAAGGCCAACCAGCACCACAGTGCAGTAGCACGCGTTTGCGAGAGGTGCTTGGAAGAGGTGGGGTGCGTATAGGAAGATTCAAATCCTGAGATGTTGTCAATGACTCACCAAGAGTAAATCGAAAATGATCTATAAAGTGGAAATCAGTAAAGTTGTAATTTCTACTTGTTCTACAGTATACGTAGAAGGCGTCTTCCGGTAGCTGGTTGGCTATGTCAAGAAAATATTCATCATCTTCTTTTTTATAAGTTCCACGATTGGGTATTGGGCCGGATATCGACTTTGTTTTGATTTCAAGGTTAAACTTCTTTGTTATATCTATATAGCTCTCGTGGATGATTATTTCATCAAATATTTCACTCTTGCACTTGGATGCGGCGATGCTCATGAATAAAACATCACCTGCATGATGTCCGAAGAATGAAGTTAATTTTATTTTTTTAATTTTTTCTTCTTGGTTTGTCTCTTGGTGCGGTGAGGAGTTGAGTTTCCTAATTAAATGGATCGCATGAGTTGCGCACCATTCCATTGGCTGCCAATATTTGCTAGGTAAAAATCCATTTGAAATCTTTGTGGAGCAAGGAAATTCTATTTTTACTAATTCAAACATTGAGTCGTAGAGTAGTTCGAGTAGTTGGCGGTCAATATCAAAATTGGAGCAGGATAGTAATGTTAGATACTTATCTAGTTCGGGTAGATTTGTCGAAATGTTATATGCAACTGGCAAATTGTTGCTAGAGTAATAAATAACATTTTTTTGTTTTAAGGAAATCTGTTTTTTTAGCGTGAGCTTGATTAGATGTGAGGTTGGATTTAAGAGTGGATTGAATACAAGAAAGTTGCCGGTCAAACTGGTATTTTTTTTCTTGTTCTTTTTATTCCTTCGTAGATGTAGCGGCTTGGCGTTGATGTGAAACTATCAATGATATTCTCGTAATTTAGATCGGATTGAGATATTTTAAAAGATGCTGGTGTTATTTCCTTGAAGCCAGAAAAGGTTAGTGAGAGCTTTGGAAAAAAACTTATAACCGTTGTTAGTGGTAGATTGGTCATGTCTTAAGTATTATTAGCCAATAAACTTTCTAAGTGCTTTCCGTGCAGCAGAAAAAAATAGATTATAGGTTTTGTTGGCTACTTGTTTGGGAAGCGGAGGGGTTCCCCGTATTCCTAGGTGCAATGATGGGTCAATTTGGATATATTTAAAGCTATGCTTGTTGAATAATAATTCAAGGCTGGATTTTGAGTGGAGTGTTACATGCCCATTTCTAGGGCCGGCATACCACCAATCAAGTCTTGAGTTTTTAACTTGGCCATCAGTTACTTGGGTTCCTACGATCAACAAGCAATCATCAGCGGCGTAGCTGGCAAGGTGGCTCATTCCATGTATTGGGTCTGGGATATGTTCGAATACTTCAAATGCGGATATTAAATTAAAATTACCGAAATCTGTTGAAGGTGCAATTGGATTAGATATAGGGTCGCATGATTTGTAGCTCCATCCCTGTGTTGACAGAAGACTCGCCGTTAGGCCGTTGCCACCACCATAATCTAGTCCGCGTATTAGTTTTTTTTTTGACCCCATGAACCTGTTGATGAATTGTGCGTTCGAGATTGGACGAGCCTCGATGTAGTCCGGGTCAAATTTAATATATTCTTTATTGTAAATTAATTCCGATATTTCGTTGTGTGTTTTTTTGTCAATTAAGTCGGTAAAAATTAATTTGCAATTATTGCATTTTACATAATAGACGGGTATGCCAGTTAATCCGTACTGGTAGTAGTCGTCTTGAGTGCAGAATTTTCCGAAATCTACAACGTCGTATAAATTTGATTCACTGCTGCATACTTTGCATCGACGTTGGTTATCTTTTTTCATAATGATCGTCCATGTTTTTTTGAAGTTGCCCAGTTTCTTATAGGCGTTGCACAGAATCGAAAGGCACCACGGCTTGTTGTTATATTTCTTAATCGTAGTACTTATTGAATTAATTACTTTGGTTTTCGCTGTATGCGTATGGCTAAGCATTGGCTTTATTTGGCGAAAGTATTTTCGGTGTGCTCTTGGAACACTAGCGTCATCACCAGCGTCTTTGGCATTGCTATCCCGATAGTTGTTTGCCTAAATCACTGCCAGGTGTGTTGCCTCCTGTTAGATTTGCCGATTCTTAGGTGTCGCAAATTTAGATAAAACGCTTGATTGGGTTGCGAATCTACTGTGAACAAATGAAACTGACGTGCTGGGTATCAGGCCATTTATTGAACTGATCTGGGTAGGGGGTGATATCAACTCGATTAAAAAAACGCTTAAGTCGAGCGGCTTGTTCATCTATTGATGGATATCGCGCAACATACTGACATTGCAAATTTTTCGAAAAACCGCTTAAAATTTTTTCAATGCCAGGAGAAATTTGGTTCTTTACCACTGCTGTTCCCGATGGAGATAGTGTTTGTGCCATTTTTTCATATATTTTTTGTTCCTCTAATTCTTCGAGGTGAGTAACTACCCCGAACAATAGGATTAGGTCATGGCATCCATCGTAGTTGAAAGATAAAATATCCGAACATACTGTGCGCACATTGGGCACTATGGGTATGCGACTTAGAAAATCCGGGTATTTGTCTACCGCTGTTAGACTGGCAGTAGGTAATAGCAGTCGTAGTGATAGAGTTGCTGGGCCACTTCCTAAGTCCAATATTCGGCAGTGATTGCCGACATACTTGGAAAGTAAATTTACTTCAAAGTCAAGCATTTGTGGCTCAGTCCACCGCCCCCCCCCTTCAGCGGAACGTTCACGCCAGAATTGGTCAATTACTGTCTTATCCATGAAATATTCCTTGTGATATCAGAGTTGATAGCCATTCCTCCATCAGAGGTATCTCATCTGGATAGTCGATTTCTCTGCAGCGTACCCTAACGGCTGGACAGGGCAACAATGGCAATATCATCTGATAAACATGTCCTTTTCCTGAAATGGGTGTGAGGTGTGGGTCGTAGGTGACGAGGCCTGTCCACTCCAATGTATGTTCTCCAACTGGGACTCCGTCATCGTGATGAAAAGATTCTGCCCACAGCATTTCTCCTATACCCGACCGTGTCGTGACATGGACCGGAGCAATGCTTTGTAGATTGCAGACTCCAATGCATGGTTTCGGCGTGTTTCCCAGTTTGAGAAGATCGGCAGGATGTACAAGAAGGTCGCCATCGATGGAGATGATAGGTCCATTGCTCTTTTTGGCGGCCAAGGACAGACTTGCTGCTGTCCCTGTAGTTTCATATTCTGCGTTAGTTACGAATCGAGCGTCAGGTCGAATGGATTTCACCGTGCGCTCTACTTCTTCGCCTTGAAATCCAATAACTACTATTACTTCTGGAAATGTTGAAAGGGCTTCGAGCTGCCAATGAATCAATGGCTTACCGAGGATAGGGGTTAGGCATTTGGGACGTGCTTGTCCCATTCGTGTTCCTCGCCCTGCGGCACTTATGATTGCTGATGGCAATTCAGTCACGGGTATGATCCTCGACGAAAGATTTGACAGCAGAGAGTAGTGTATCGAAGTCAAACTTCGCTGGCGCAATTGAAAAACTAGTCGCTGGACCGATGACTTTGAAATTTCCCGATACGTCTGGTCGCAGCACTGGCTTACCTAAATACTCAGCTTCTGCTACGACGGATCCCATTGCATTGACGAAGACCATTTTTGCGGCGTCGATTAATTTTGTGGATGAGAAATGATCTGGAATTATTACTGCGCCCAATTTGGCTAACTCTTTGCCTAGGTGGTTACATCCAGGCCAGGCTGGAAGTTTCATGGGGATGCGTTCTGTAAAAAGTTGAGGATGGGCCGTTTTAATCGTTGCCGCTCCTCCTTGGTGGATTGTCATAACGACTTGGTTTAAAAAAAATATTCCCTTCTCCGATACTTGTTCCAATATTTCAATTGGTAGTGGGGATAGGTCATTGTGTTTTATCCAGCCAGTTGAAACTACCTTGCAAATTCGATTTAATGCCGGATTGAAATTTTTTGTGGGAGTGCAATAAATATCAAAACTTCCCATATATGCTATTTCGTCGAGGCGTACAGGCATTTCAAGATCGTGAGGAATGAACACTGCACATTTGGTGTTTGTTTTCTGAATAATCTCACGTGGTCCAACATAGTTTGAATATGGTGGATCTTGTCCCCAATGTTTCTTAAAAACAAATGATGAACAAGATGGATGTTGAGATGAAATAAAGATAATGGGGGTGGAGGGTAGGCTTGGCAGCGGCTCTTTCTGAAAGTCCGCAGTAATGACTTGCAAGCCGCATTCAGCTAGATAGTGGGTTATCGGCTGCAGAGAATACTCACTCCCAAATCCCGCAAGAAGAAATGTATAGTCGCCCAAGACGTCATGCATTGGTAGCTCTATTTCTTTGGTTTAATGGATCGGTATTCGCCGTGCGATTAGCCAGGTAATTTGATAGCTTAAATCTTGAGGCGGACGTCTAGTGTCTAAGTAAACTGGCTCGCATCCGATTGGGCCTGTATGGCTTACGGAAAACTCGTCAAGACGATGTGAGGTTGGCTCAGTGTGAACGAGAGCCACTTCCATGAATCCCAATTGATGAAAATATCGTCGGCACTGTAGTTCGGTGAGATATCTGAATTGAGTGGCAATCACAATCGAATCTCGAATTTCTAGTAAAGGGGTAGCGAGGCGCTTCATCGCCTGCATAAAATATAGTTCGTCAAGAAAGACGACGGTGGTCGCAGGTAAGGGAGGCGTCAGCGCGTAATTTTTCTCTTGCCACTCGGCAATTTTCAGCGGTCGAGCGTGCAGGATTTGAATAACTGCATCTTCCGGGAAATGCCCAACCACAACTACATCTTCTTTTTTTTCTAAGAGTACTGTCGGCAGGGCAGCAAGACTCTGCATTTCATTCTTAATTGCTATGGGCATTAATTGTGGTTCAATTCTTTCAAGGCGCTGCGATATTGCATCTAATGATGGACGTATACGATCGTCAATTCGGCAAAGCAGTGGCTCTAGCAAAAAATTAAGTATTGGCGAAATAATTTTTTTCAATTGAATTTGCACCTTCACTTTCGCAGCTCTTCTGGCATCGATACGATAAGTGGCATTCTGAGAACTGGGTTTCGGTGACATAAATATCAAGGACGTCTGATTTTTATTTCAAAGTTAATTTGAGGCTGCTTGCCTTTTAAAAGGCGCTATCTATGCAAATTAGCAGGTTGTTTAATGAGTTGTGCCAGTGCATCATTCCATACTTGGCCTACCTCAGCCGCCTTGTGCAAGTGAGAGGACCATCATGTCGGGTAAATTTAACCATTCGTTTCAATGAGTCGTGTATCTACGAGACGATAGACATGATCGCAACTGCCCAATGTTGTGAGCCGATGAGTAATGATCATTATGGTTTTCTCTCGGTGCATTTGACGAACAGCATCCAGAACATCGCTTTCGGTTGCGTTGTCCAGTGACGACGTGGCTTCATCTAACACGAGTACCTGGGGTGAGTGGTAGAGCGCGCGGGCGATTCCGATGCGTTGGCGTTGCCCACCCGATAGACGTTTGCCCAATTCACCGACGGGCGTATTGATTCCATCAGGTAGCCCGACTACGTCGTCCCAGAGTTGTGCATCGCGGAGCGCGAGTTCAACATGGGCATCATCGATTTGATCGTCACGAATTGCAAATGCTACGTTTTGGCGGATGGTGCCGTCGGTCAGATAGGTGGTTTGTGGCACATAGCCGATGATGGATTGCCATTCCTCTTGGCAACCATCGATACTCCGGCCATCTACCAAGATGCGGCCCGCATCGGGTTTGATGATGCCGAGAAGAATATCGATCAGGGTTGTTTTTCCTGCGCCCGATGGACCGATGATGCCGATGGTGCTACCTCTGGGAACAGTCAGATCGACTCCATCGAGTACCGCTGGTTTGTCCGGGGCATAACGGAAGGTCAGGTGCTCCAAGCGAATCTCGTGGTTAAAGCCGAATGGAGCGGATTCCGCTTTTGCGTTCGTCGGCATTTCCGTTTGATTTTCGACTGCTATCAATTCGGTATGCAGGTTCCTGAGGATGGGAAATGCGTATTGAATCTGCTGAACGCTATTGATGATTCTATTGGTGGCTGGAATCAGCCGGAAAGCGGCGCCAGCAAAGACCCCCATCAGCGGCAAGATGGTTTCAAAGGGTTTGCCCTGGGCGAGGTGCAGGCCGACCAGGATCAGCAGGCTGGACATGCCGAGCACTTCGAGCAGCAGCAGATTGGTATTCAGCACCATGTTGTGCTTGCTTGAATACGCACCGCGTAGTGCATTGTGGCGGGCGTAAGTGTTGAGGAAGTAGCTGCCGCGCCCCAGCACTTTGAGTTCCTTGATGCTGCCCA
>CAZHOZ010000040.1:0-7637 GCA_964533895.1 uncultured Candidatus Saccharibacteria bacterium
CTTATCAGTCTGCTTGTATTTTTTGATTGTAATTGCTCTTGCTCTTTTGCGACATTTATCTGAACAACACCTACTGTTCCAGTGAGGTGGTTCAAAGCATTGCTGACAGATTGTACATTCCATATATTCATTATATCACCATACATCAATTCAACCTATGCTTTACTTTACATTGTGTGCAGTAAACCCACTTGCCCAACTGATATATCTCGCCTAGCTTACTAACAGGTGGTTCTTGGCTTACCTCTGGGGCTTCATCTTCCTCAACTTCAGCCTGAACATCTGTCATTTCAGGTAACTCCAACCCCCAAGCATCAAGCTCCTCTATGTCATATTGGTTTGCGAGTGCATCATAATCCCACTCTCCACCACTTACATTATCTTTAATCACAAACTCGCGCTGCTTATCTTCTGACCAGTCAACAATTTTGACAGGCACTTCTTTTACGCCTGCTTCTTGCAATGCTCGATAGCGCATATTGCCACCGAGTATAATCATGTCTTGATTGACAACTATCTCGCGCGCTTCAATCATCTCAGGAAAATCTTTAATAGACTGTACGAGCTTCTTAAACGCTGCATCTTTGATGATGCGTGGGTTATCAGGATTAGGCTTTATATCGCTAATCTTTACGCTTTTCACTATCATTTATCACCAACCTTACTAAATACTGGTTCAAGCAAAGGCACTTCAGTACCTTCTTTTACTTTATCAAAACTTTCATCAATGAAATAAAACAGCATCGTATTGCTGATCGGTACAAATGTCCAGTTTACGCATATCGCCGATGCAGGTATGCCCGTTACTTTTACGACCATATCTTTCGGAATACCTTTTTGCACAATGTCGGCGAACACTAACGGGTCAACAGGTACAGCTTTATATCTGCGTTCACCTGCAAGTTTTTTAATACGACCTTCTGTCCAGCTTGGCACTGTTTTTTCTATACTCATAATTGCTTAAACTCCCATTGATTATTAATTAATAAAAACTCGGCATTACACACCGCTGCATCGGTTGGCTTTATTATACCGCCTTTGTAAAAGTGACCGACATGCAAGTCCATATCAACATATTTCTTGATCGGGCTTGATAAGAAAAAGTTGACATCGGGTCCCCATCGCTCACCATCCCAGGTTGCATACGCTGCAAGATACGATTGTCGATCCATAACAAAGCAATATAAGCCCATGCCTTGCACTTCTTGTAAGCCATGCAAACGATGATCAACTGAGCGCAAACGTGTCTTATCAGCATTGATGTGCCATGCGCCTAAGCAATACAAACCATGACGACCAACTTGTACGCCTGAATACACCGCTGGTTCTTCGGTATAGCGCATCAGCAGCTTGTCTAGCGCGTTTTCTTGCACTACGCTGTCACCTTCTAGCTGCCATACAATATCTGCGTCAGAACGCTCGACAATGCCTTGTAATAACTTTTGATTTTCAGCGATGCGCTTACGTCGAGCGTCTATGCCTTGCGCTGGCTCAGTATCAACAAGTACGACTACTTCGTCAGGTTGTCGCGTTTGCTTCGCGATCTGCTCATCAACTAAGCTACGATCTTCAACACAAGCGACGGCGATTACTTTCATAGCACACCTTCTATTGCTGCACGCCACTTCGGCAGTAGCGTTGTCCAGCTAATTGTTTCAGCTAACGCATCAGCTTTGCGACTTTCTGCTTCAATATCACAACTTTGAAACCATGTAATCTTTTCGCGTAGTGCATCGTAATCTGCTTCATATATATCGATCGGAAAACGCGGACTGAATTGGCCGACAACTTGCGCTTTAACAAGCCATTCAGCAGGCAAGAACTGATTGTTAGGTGAAATATCAGTCATAATGACAGGCATACCGCGTGATAATGCTTCATTTAACGGTAAGCAATTGCCACCATACTTGCGAGGTAGCACCATAATATCGCCGTAATCATAAATACTGCTGTTATCGTGTATATCTGTCCAGATAGTGCTATGACGATAATTACTGCGTAATACGTTAGCCATATTTTGATCTTGAATAATCACAGTGCCTTCGGGAACAACATTTAGATAATCGTATGTGCCATTGCGATCATTCGCTGCTGGATTACCTGCAAGATGCATTGTCTGATGGCTTGTGCGTAATCTGAAAGGAAACTGATCACGATCGACAGGATGGTGTAACTGCACGACTTGTGTACCGCGTGAGCGAGCATGTTCAGTGATCATGGGCTCATACCACTTGCTCGGTAAAATGATTAAATCAGGCATCGCATATTCTGGGTATAACATGTGATCGTAAAACTCAGGGTTTTCAACACAAATTGTTTTTACACCGCGCACTTTTGCACGCTTGTACAAGTTCAAGTTATACATTGTTTCAGCGGTCAACAACACATCAATATCATCAAGCATCATATCTATCTGTTGATCAGTCGGTAAACCATTAATAATCATCGGGCTTTCGTACCACTCATAATGCTGTGGCATACCATTTAGACTTGATATATCAATCAATATTGTTTTGTCCGGCTTCAAGTGATTGTAATAATCGCGCGTTTGATAGCCCAATCCTGTTTCTGTCGCTACAACGATTAAGCCAAGCCTGCTCATAAGTCCACCACCGTATCAGCATCTATAACTTTTTTATCGCCACCGCGTGCATCAAGATGATAGCTGCGCTTAATATTAGCTGTCTTATCTGTTATCGCAGGATAATACATCCATAATCTAAACTCATACCACGCCATCATGCCGCTATCCTCAACCTTACTATCGACTACGCCATGAAAAACGTCCTCAATCATTGTACGTGCCTCAGGATCAAAGTAGGTATTAAGCATGGTGCGGTAAAACTCGGCATTTGCTAGGTGTGGTCGCTGTGACCACTGTCGGGTGCGCCATAGTGGCACACCACAAACCATCTGCGGCAGCTCAAGCATGAGGTGACGGTGTTCATCTAACACTTTGGCCTCATGGTGGAAGCGAATAGCGTTTGCCTCGCCCTTAAGGATTGGCTGAGTTAGGCGCACAAAGTCAAACTCGTAATCTGGCACAAGCGGCGCGTCATGCTCGACAAACAGTATCGTCTTAGTAGTAACATAACCAAGGGCCTCTCGCGTCATCCTGGCCTGGTGTTCGTGTTCGGCATGAGTTAATACCAGGCGCGGCTTGTTAGATATATTACACTTCCAGATCAGTCGGCGCAGATACTCGTTATATTCGCTAGCATACGTATGGTCTCTTAAGCCATCGGCCATAATAATAAGCTGGGCTGGCTGCTTGAAGTGACCCATTGTATCGTCAATGGTTTTGTCAATAACTTCGGTTGACGGATGGGCCGAGATTGGGCTGGTTGGCATAAGCACCGTAACATCCTCGGTCATAATCGGCTCAAGCCCACTGAGGCGGTGGATGTGATCGCTCAGCTCAGTGGCCCAGCGGTGTTTTGTTTTCATCCACCAACTTGCGACCTCAACACTAAACCTGTCGTAGTTTTCGAGTACGTCCAGGGTGTAGCCCTTAAGATTATCGTAGTCTCGTATGACTGGGAATGGCACACTATCATTGAAAAAATACTCCCAGTAGTCATCGCCAAATTGGCCATTATCTTTTTCGCTCGGTATGCGCGTGTCGGCGATCGGTACACAACCAGCTTCTAGTGCCTCAAAAAGGCGGAACGTGTCTGGCGTCTCAGGGCCAGAAGGGCAGTAGGCTACCTTAGCCATAGCAAGCTGCTTAATGTACTTACTCGGCGTAAGCCCACTCGTAAAACTATCGGTCGGGAAGTATAGGCCATTAAGTTTGGTGGTAGCTTGAATATCCTCAATCGCTTGGCGCATTTGGTGGCGGCGCTCATGAGTTACCTGGCCAGCAAAAAAGTAGTCATATACCTTATCTGGTTTTTCTTTTGGTAAATGATCAATGGCTGGTGCATAGCCAGTACCTAAAAAGCTAACGTTGGCATAGCGATCACCTTTGCGCGGACTCATTACGTATAGGTGCATATTTGGGTGCTGTAGCTTCTCAAAGGGGAATAGTGCCTCCTCGTCGCCAGTAAACATTACTATGCACCACTTTAGGCCCATAATATACTCTTGCAGTAAGTCAAACTGCTCAATCTGCGCCCTGGCTGGGAATACAATAATGCCGCCATCAAACTCGTCGTGATCAACCTCCTCGTACTCATAGCCATGCGGATCGCGCGCCCATTTGCCAGCAAACAGATCTTGGATCATGCGCATATCCCAATAATTTTTATTCGGCGTCTCTTTGTTAAGTGATAGATAGCGAACTGGTATTTTCATAGCTTGTAATCTCCTGGCCAATACTGGACGGTGTTAAACTCCCCGTTGAATGGCTTTTTATATGCTTTATCATGATCGTTTCTCCGCTGTTATCCATGACCATTGTGGATGTACTAATCCCTGATCATAATGCGTAATAACAAAGTTACATTCACTCAATCGCTGCTCAACATCTGTAAAAAAGTAATGGTGACTAAATGGCTCACGCTCACTGCCCTCAATAAACTGAAAACGAAACAAACCGTTATCTGCTAATGCGCGACTAATCGTTCGTATATACGCCCATACACCAGCTTTATCGATATGCTGAAGCATGAGCATAGAATAAATAACATCATATTTACCGCCAGGGATGTTACGCCCATTATTTTGTATCCAGCGCACTAAAAATGAATTGTCTTGCTGCTTGGCAATATTTAACATCTCGTCTGATATATCGATACCCGTCATCTCGCATGACGGGTGCATTTCTGCAAATGGTATTGCTATACGACCAATACCGCAACCAAGATCAGCTACTTTTACACCGACAAGCTCAGGTAAACCTTTTTGCAACCCATCAAAGCATTCTTCAGTTGATATATCTGATATGTATTTAACCGCCACATCTTTATCTTGAGCTGCTGCATTCCAGTATGTATGTTCGCGCTCAACTCGTTTCATCGTGGTGAATATCCTTTTGGATAGAAAAAATAATGCTGTTCGTGGTCTGTTGCTAAATGTATACCATCGTAACCAAATTGCGCTAAAAACTCTTGCACTTGTCCGTCTTTCAAATCGTAATCACGTTCGCCCAAGTCAGGATGTATCGATACGAACACTAACGGTTGATGCGTTTTAAGCGTGTTTACAGCCCCTTTAAGCGCAAGTAATTCTGCGCCTTCAATATCTATCGTAATTGCGTCTGGGGGCGTTGTAGCGCGTGCTATAGCGTCTATAGTGGTCATTGGCACGTTATCTAAGTTGTCATGAATGTAAGTGTACGCATTTTTATCTACAATATCGCTGCTTGCTTGTGCAGGCCATGCGTGTGTTATATTCACTGCACCTTTTTCAGTTTCACCAACTAGCGCAGGCACATTATAAAAGGGTTTGCTTATAAAGTTACGCTCCCAAATCTGCTTGATGTTAGGCCAAAAGATCGGCGTTGGCTCGATCAACACCATGTTTTCAGGTTGCACCATTTTTGCATAAGCCAAGTTTAACCAGCCTTGCTCAGTGCCTACATCATATAGCACCATGCCTTGACGTAGGTTTTTTGCCATACATAGCGTGCGCTCTTTCTCCCAGTTGCTGAATACATCCCAACTAGCAAGTGGCTCAGGCAATTCAAAACGATACGCCCAATCTGCATGATCATCGTCAGATGATAATGGTAATTTAAGATATTTTACCTCGCGCCAGATAATGTCGTCAGGCTTAATAAAATTAGCAAGTGTCATTTGCTAATCTCTTTCAAAATAGTTTGCCAACGTTGCTTGTATGTGTGATCGCGTTTTGTGCGTTCGTGTCCTGCTTTACGGATAGCTTCGCGCTCATCACCATGTTCAAGATAATATTCGATTTTTGCTTTCAAGCCGTCAAAGTCACCGTACTTAAATGTTGCTATTTCTACACCTGGCACAAAATAATCATCAATGCCTTTAATGTACGGGAACAGATTAAAGCCACCGCGACCAGGGCATTCAAATAATCTATCGCTAAAGTAGTACGGATAATCAAAACCAAGACACAATGTATCGCCGACAGCTACTTTTGCATTCGCGTATATCTGATTAAGCTCCATGCCTCGCACTGTACCTGTCTTACCATCACCACCGACATGTAAAAAGCGATTTGTGTATGTTGCTTCAAGCCAATCAATTAGCTCAGGTCGCCATGTCCACTCAGGATGATAGCCTTTCGAGCCAACAAAGACTATGTCGTATTCAACTAATTCAGGTGTGAGCATAGCGCATTCGCGATCAAATACGCCTGCTGCGAGATAATGCCCTTGTACTTCTGTGTTTTCATTAAACCAATCAGCCATCAATTTATCGACAGTGAAAAAGTGACCAATCGTTTTATAAAATGGATCGGTCGCAAGATCTTGCTGCCGCTCAAGACCGAGCCATAAATCAAGATGATACGTTAGTGTTGGTATGCCAAGTGACTTAAGTTCAGCGAATACGTCAGCCATCGGCTTACCTGGCGTTATCCAACCATGTGTATGAATAAATACTAATAAGTCAGCGTTGCGCGCTTCATCAAAAATAGCGTCGCCACTTGCAACGCCTTCTTGCATTCTAAATACTTCGTGGCCTAGTGACTCAAGTGATTGAGCGTGATGGTTTTCAGATGAATATGAAACCTCGAAATTGCCTGCAAATACTATACGCATGTTGGTCGTCATCCTTCATATTTTTAGATTATCATAAGCGTATTTGTCAGGGCAAGTGAGGGCGCAGGCGCAGTGGCTAGATGAGACGACATGTGCGTATAGCTGACACAGTTTCTAGTTTGCGGCATACGCCCTCGCTCGCTCCGATAAATACTCATCTATTATACTTCGAGCTTCATCTATACTCTCATATATTCCAAGATATTTCTCTACTTTATCCCTTCTAATCCGTACGACATACTTGCCGTTTTTGGATAGACTGACGTTTCTAAATCCTGTCTTATTTGTTTTATATAGTCTGGTATTCACTCCTTGTTGGCTCTTTGTAGCCCAGCGACAATTATCTGGGCTATAATCGCCATCATTGTTCTTCCTATCAATACTATATTCTGCTCCTGGCCTTTGCCCCATATCATTCAAAAACGAATAAAAACTTTTGCGCCATCTATCACAGACACCTATACCTCGACCACCGTAGTATTTATAGCTAGGCACATTTTTGTTGTAACACCTGGACTTTATGTTTTTCCAAGCTCTGTATTCTGGTGTATCTCTATATTGAAGAGTACGCTCACGATATACAAAATTCGTATCGCCATATCTATATTGGCGGTGATAGTGCTTTGAACATAACTCTCTAGCCACTATTTTGCTGCTACATTTGTCTATCTTGCAGGTATTCATCAATAACCATTTTAGCATTTGTAAATCCTACAGCAAACACCGCTTTATATCCACGTTCTTCTAATGCTTTTAAGACCGCTGCTTGCTCAGACACATGCTCATTTTTACGCAAACTACCATCAACTTTGAATATTTGCGTATTCTTTAACTCCATAAACAAGCCAGCAAAGCCACGACAGGGCTCAGCAATGAAAATATCAGGCCACGATCGTTTGCCACCTTGCATGCGTTTTACTAATGCTGCTTTACCCTTCTTTAGCTTGATAACACCAAGTTC
>CAZHOZ010000041.1:0-7600 GCA_964533895.1 uncultured Candidatus Saccharibacteria bacterium
CATCCTGCATGAAGATAGTCTCCTGAATAACCTGATGCCTTCTGAGTGGGACAAGCTGACAAGAACCACTCCACTGAAGATTTGGAATGAAGATCCTCGTAGAGCATGGAAAGCGTACAAGTATGATGCTCATACAGATGATTTCCAGACGCTTCTCTGGCCTCAGATGTACAATAGAGACTGGTTTATCTCTGCTCAACGTGACTACACTGAAAAAGGTCTTGCTGATGTGTACTCACAGGAGTTTCGTAACAGACCAATTGATGAATCAGTTGCCTACTTTAAGCGAACTGACTTCATTGCCCAGACCCAAGAAGACAAGAAAATACGATTAAACTACTATATTGGGGTGGATTTAGCGATCAGCAAGGATGAAACAGCAGACTACAGCGTATTTGTGGTGGCTGGAGTCGATGAAAACAAGATTTTACACGTTAAAAACGTGATTCGAGAGAGATTGGATGGTAGAGAGATCGTGGATATGCTGTTTGCACTACACGATACCTACAAACCAGAATTGATTGGTATTGAAGAGATGCAGGTTTCAAAGGCAATTGGCCCATTCCTGCGTGAAGAGATGATGAAACGTGCTGTTTACCCCAATATTTTCGCTTTAAAGCATGGTGGTAAGGATAAAATCAGTCGAGCACGCTCTGTGCAGGCCCGAATCAGGGCACATACCATCAAATTTGACAAAAGTCAGGACTGGTATCCAATTTTTGAAGATGAATTATGTAAATTTCCTCGTGGAACCAAGGATGACCAAGTAGATGCCTTCGCATACATTGGTTTAATGCTTGATAGTCTAATCGAGGCTCCTACACAAGAGGAAATTGAGGATGACACCTACTATGATGAGTATGAGCGATCAGGACTTGCAGATGCCGGCCGTAGCCAGATCACCGGCTACTAGCGAACAGGAGGTTCCTACCTCCCTGCGGGCACTGGTTGACTCTGCGAACCTTGTTGACAAGTTCAACAAGGATGATTTAGAGAAGCTAAGTGAGCAATGCAAAACAGGATTCGAGCAAGATCTAAGGTCCCGCGAAGATTGGGAGAAGGCAGCAAACGAGTGGACAAAACTCGCCCTGCAAGTACGGGAAGAGAAGAGTTATCCATGGAGAGGGGCGGCAAACGTAAAGTATCCCCTCCTGTCTACGGCTGCAATGCAGTTCAATGCCCGCGCGTACCCCTCTTTGGTCCCTTCGGCTGGGGATATTGTAAAAACTGTCGTGATTGGAAAAGATCATACAGGGGAAAAGAAGAAGAAAGCTGAACGTGTAGGGAAGTATATGTCTTTCCAGATCCTTCACCAGATGGATGGATGGGAAGGGGACATGGACAAACTACTGATGATCCTCCCGATTGTCGGGATGTGCTTCAAGAAGACCTATTGGAATAGTGTCTGTAAGAAGAATGTATCAGAACTGATTCTCCCACAAAATCTGGTAGTTGACTACTGGGCTAAATCTCTAGAAGATGCAGAGCGTATCTCGGAGATTATCCAGATGTCCAAGCGGGTACTCAAATCCCGTCAGATGTCCGGGGTGTTTGCTGATGTTGAACTTGGAGATCCTCCAGTACCAGAGAATGCTGCTGAATCACGGCAAGATGAAACTCTGCCGTATGAACTGATCGAGCAGCATTGCTATTGGGACAAGGATGGTGATGGTTATCCAGAACCTTACATTGTCACTTTCGAGCGTAAGTCAGGTAAAATCCTGCGTATCGTAGCTCGGTTTGATGAGGAAGGAATATTCTTAAATGAAGATGGTGAACTCCAGGAAATCCGCCCGATCCAGTATTACACCAAGTATGGCTTTGTACCTAATCCTGATGGTAGTTTTTACGACGTGGGCTTTGGTGTCCTACTTGGCCCTCTAAACGAGTCTGTAAACACTCTAATCAACCAACTGCTGGATGCAGGGCATCTAAGCACACTGCAAGCTGGTTTCTTAGGTAAAGGTCTTAAACTCAAGATGGGCGAACATATGTTCAAGCCAGGTGAGTGGAAGACAGTGAATTCTACAGCAGATGATCTGAAAAAGCAGATCCTCCCTCTGCCTACCAAGGAACCGTCAGACGTATTATTCCAGCTAATGGGCACTCTCATTACGTCTGGTAAAGAATTGGCTAGCGTAGCTGAGATCTTCGTAGGTAAGATGCCAGGACAGAATACTCCTGCTACTACGACAATGGCTACCATTGAACAGGGGATGAAGGTATTCACCGCTGTTTACAAGCGTATCTACCGTTCCCTGGCTAGTGAGTTCCAGAAGTTATTTGAGTTAAACCGTGTCTATATTGATCCTTCAGAGTATCAAATCGTAGTGGATGACTACGTAGATCCAGAGGATTTTGACGACGATAGTTATGATGTAATTCCTGGTGCAGATCCAAATGCCATGTCTCAGACAGAGAAACTGATGAAGGCACAAGGGCTGCTGGAACTACTCCCAATCGGTATTTTAGATCCAGTCAAGGTTATCTCTCGCGTGCTAGAGGCACAAGAGCAACCCAACTGGCAAGAATTGTTACCGCCTGAAGTACAGCAGACGGGACAATGGCAACCTCCGCCTGATCCTAAGCTGCAAGAAATGCAGATGAAGGGTCAGATTGAACAGCAGAAGGTTGCAATGCAAGCGCAGGCACAACAACAAAAAATGCAACTTGAGGCTCGGGACAAGCAAGTACAACTTGCCATGAAGTCACAAGAACATCAGATGGATATGCAATACAAGGCTCAGATGGCTAACCTTGACGCGGCAGAAAAGATTCATATGCAGCGTATCTTCGCAGCCGAAGGAATGCAGAAGTTAGCACAAGGACAAGCTGAAGGAGAGCAGAAGCTTAAATTGATGAAGGAGCAATCATCGCAACGCGCCAAACAATCGCAGACTGGCGGAAAGACCCCGTCACAATCGTCCTCTTCCAAGGGTTCAAAGAGCAAAAGCAAGCCCTCGTAGAGCGGTTGATTACAAACGCCGGATTAGATCCACTACAAGATAGGTACTACACCGGATACATTGCAGCAGTAAACGACATCTTGAATGTCGAATTTGTCGAGGAGACAGCCGAGAATGATTAAAGTTTTACTACATAGAGTAGCAGTCAAGCCGTTCGATTTCACAGACTGGGACGAGGGGCGTAAACGACTAAAGGAACTAGGGTGGGAAATTCCACAAACGGAACGTGAAGTACGTGCCCAAGCTAGTGTAGATGTAGGAACAGTGGTAGAAATTGGTCCAACAGCATTTGATGGATTCACCAAGGAAGTACCGATCAAGGTTGGTGATGTGGTGAGTTATGTCAAGAATGCTGGTAAGCTTGTTAAGAATCCTGTAAAGGACAACGAAGAAGTTGTAGTTCTTAATGACGAAGACCTTATCGCTGTAATCACCAAGGAGTGAATATGTCAGAAGAACTAGAGCAAGAAGTTCAAATCGAACAACAAGAAGCCTCAGAGCAAACACCCCAACAAGACCCTATCGTAGCTAAGGCTATGGAGATGGGTTGGCGGCCACAGGAAGAATGGCAGGGTGACCCAGAGGACTTCGTTGACGCCAAGGAGTTTGTCCAGCGTCAACCTTTATTTGACAAGATCTCAGGACTCAACAAGAGTCTGAAGCGTCTTGAAGGGGCCTTTGAAGCCCTGAAACTGCACCACAGTCGGGTCAAGGAAACAGAGTACAACCGTGCTCTGGAGCAGCTAAAACTAGCTCGCCGGCAGGCCCTACGTGATGGTGAAACTGAACAAGCCTTGGCTCTAGAAGACAAGATGGATGAGATTGAGGCGCAGAAGAAGGAGTTTGAGGAAAGCCTCCCAGACACCCCTGCTGCTTCAAATGAACCCCATCCAGCCTTTGTCGAATGGCGTAAGAGTAACTCCTGGTATCAGCAGGATGAGGCTATGACAGCCTTTGCTGATGAATTAGGTGTATCCCTGCACAAGCGCGGGTTCTCCCCAGAAAAGGTGATGGAAACAATCACCAAGGAAGTACGGGCGAAGTTCGCGTACAAGTTCAAGAATCCCAAGAGGGAAGCTCCAAGTAACGTCGAAAGCGGTACACGGAAATCTGGTGGTGGTTCCAAGAAGCTTGATACTTCAGGAATGCCAGCCGAACATCTTCGCATCATGAAGACGTTGGTAGCCAGTGGAGCAATTAGTGAAGAAGAGTATTTAGAGCAATACGGTAAAAAGTAAGGACGTAAATCATGCGTAAATCTACTACCCCAGAAGCAACTCAAGAAGTTGTTCAGCGCCCAAAGCGGACGCCTATCAATAAGCGAGATATCCTCTCGATTAAGGGCAAAGAGCCTGGATATGTATACCGAATCACCAATGATACTGGTGATCGGATCGAAGACCTTAAAGAGCGTGGCTATGAGTTGGTTCCTGCATCTGATCTTCGTATTGGAGACAAGCGGATCAATGCAGCCACACCTGAAGGGTCGTATGCTCAAGTGTCTGTTGGCGGTGGGCAAAAAGCCTTTGTTATGCGAATTAAGCAGGAATGGTATGATGAGGACCAGGAAGCGAAGCAAACAGAAGTCAACAAGCTGGAGCAGTCTATGCGACAACAAGCTTTGGCTCAGAATGAATTACGTAACGGTAAACTCGACCTTACACGCGATTAAACATCTGGGCGGAGCTTCTTAATGGAGACTTAATATGGCTTCAGTTCTGAAGGGGTTCCGCCCCGTAAAGCACATGAACGGCTCGCCATATAACGGCCAACTAAACCGTTATATGATTAGTGCGTCTGACTCTCAGGCCACTAACGTTGGTGATTTCGTTCAACTTTCTGATAATGACGCTCTTGTAGATACCGTTGGTTTTGGCGTGTATCCTGCTGTAGAGCGTATTGGTTCTGGCACTGCCGTACCAATTGTTGGAGTTATCGTCGGTTTTGAACCCGACTACACTAACCTGAATACTGGTAACTATCGTGCTGCCTCAACTCGGCGTGTGGCACTGGTGGCAGATTCACCTGACCTGATCTTTGCTGGATTCCAGGATGGTACTGGTGGTGTTGTAGCTGCGGCTGACGTGGGTAAAAACTACGCCATCAATTTAGGTACCGCGGCAACTACGGCTCCTTGGGCGTCAGACATGTCTCTCGACAGTTCTACTGTGAATACGACAACTACGCTCCCTCTCCAGTTAATGGGTCTTACCGCATCACCTGACAATGACGCGACTGACACAACCCGCGATGCTGAAGTGCTTGTGCGTATTAATACACATGCATACCAAGCCGCTGGTCTAGCCGGCGTATAAGGAGTAGATCATGTCAGTTATCAATAGTTCTAGTTTCACTAAAGCTCTCTGGCCCGGCGTTAATGCTTGGTACGGTAAGGCTTACAACGAGTATCCAGTTGAGTACACGAAGCTGTTCGACACCTTCAAGAGCCGCAAGGCGTTTGAAGAGGATGTTGGCGTTAGTTCATTCGGTCTAGCGGTTGTCAAGCCTGAGGGCTCGCCAATCCAGTACGACTCAGAGCGGCAAGCTTACATCAGTCGTTACAACCATGTTGTGTACGCCCTGGGCTTCGTTATCACCCGTGAAATCGTGGATGACGACCAGTATGACGTAGTTGGTCAGCGCAAGGCCCAAGGTCTCGCCTTCTCAATGCGTCAGACCAAGGAAATCGTTGCGGCTAACGTGTACAACCGTGCGTTCAACAATGCGTACGAAGGTGGAGATGGTGTTTCTCTAGTGGCATGTGGTGCAAACTCAGGTGGTGATACTACACACCCACTGTTCGCTGGTGGCACTTGGACCAATGGTCCTTCAACTGCTGTTGACCTGAGTGAAGCTGCTCTTGAGCAAGCTCACATTGATATTGCAGGCTTTACTAACGACCGTGGTCTCCTGATCGCAGTTCGTCCTAAGAGCCTCATTATCCCACGTCAACTGATGTTTGAAGCCAAGCGTATCCTGGCTCCAGATGGTCGTCCTGGCACTGACACTAACGATGTCAACGCCATGAAGGCTATGGGCCTGGTTCCTGAGGTAGTGGTCAACCACTATCTGACGGATACAGATGCATGGTTCCTGCGTACTGACGTACAGCATGGTATGAAGCACTGGGAGCGTGATGCAGACAGCTTCGACACCGATAACGATTTCGATACCGAGAACGCCAAGTTCAAGGCCCGGGCTCGTTACTCGTTTGGTTGGACTGATCCACGCGGTATCTACGCTTCACCTGGCGTTTAATCATTGACTTGTGGGGTCCCAGCCTTTGTAAGCTCGGGATTAAATGAGATGTATCCGCCCCACACCAACTAGGAGAAACGCATGGCTGCTTCTAATCCATCATTATCATATCCAAAACCACGGGATCTACAGACTAAGATTTTTGCTGTAGCTCGTACTGATAGTTCTACCGTTAAATGCTGGCTTCCAAAAGGAGCTATCGTTGTGGATGTTGAAGTCCTACAAGACGTTAACGCCTCAACCGCAGCAGGTGCGGTAACTGTTGGTTGGACTGGTGATACAGATGCGATCCTGAATGCCTTTTCTATGGCTACCACAAAGGTAGGTCTGGTCAAGGCTGGTACTGCTTATGGCAGTGGGCTATTTACCCCACTTGATACCGATAAGGCAGTATTTTCCACTTACACTGTTGGCTCTTCAACAGCAGGTGGAACTGGCTACGTAATCATCAAGTATTTCCGTCCAGGTCCTGGTGAGAGTGTAGACGACTAACAACATGCCCCCGCAAGGGGGCCTATTTGCATGGTGAGTGTAAATGATCTCGTGGAGGGATTAAATGGGAAATGTCAACATTAAATCAGGTTGGACACACGATCTATTAGGAACGGGTGTCACTTCTACTGGGGCTGGTGGTTGGAAATATAAAGATAGTCCATATTCAGCATTTCAAGCAACGGTTGTTGGGACTGGGGCAGTTACTGCAACTGTTACTATTGAAGTGTCCAATGATGCCGTCTACACCGTATCTACTGTTCTAGGAACAATTACATTAAGCGGCACCACATCAAGTTCTGACGGGTTTACTTCTGTAGCCCCTTGGAAATATGTTCGAGCTAATGTGACTGCACTTTCTGGTACTGGTGCAACTGTTACTTGCATAATGTCAGTTTAAAATGGCTGCCACAGTCGAGTGTGTAGTTGCAGGTATTTGTGGATCGGATGACGTTCTACAAAATGTCAGTGCCGCTGCACACATAAATTATATTCAAAGTGGAGCTGATGTTGCCAGACGCACTCGTCCTGACGCGACATACAGCACAATCAGATATGCTACGCAAGCTGGCGCTGGCTTAAAAGACGGCACAAGTTGGGCTAACGCCTACGGGCTGGCCGAGCTGAACACCGCGCTCGCCACGCTGAGCGGCGCGCACGTCTACATGGTCGGCACCTTCGAGCCGGCGGCCTACAACAGCGCAGGGCCGGTCATCGGCCCCGTCGTTGGCGACAACGTGCGGCTCGACTTTGCAACCTACGCCGCCACCGTCCGCGGCTATTCCGGCCTGACGTGGACGGCCAGCGGCAGCAATGGTGAGTACTACGCCACTGTGAGCAACACGCAAGCCAAGTTCCGCCTGACCGAGGACGACAACAACGCG